>CBFGOU010000335.1:0-5564 GCA_965650445.1 uncultured Oxalobacteraceae bacterium
CGAAGTGGCCGAAGCCAGCGCCAACTGGATCGTATCCTGGTAAGCCAGGCCGCATCACGAGGCGCGAATCCCGTGGTGGTGCATCAGGTCATATAGCGTCGGGCGGCTGACGCCGAGCAGCTCAGCCGCCTTGACGATGCAGCCATTGGTGCGCGCCAGTGCCATCACCATCACCCGGTACTCAGCCGCGTCGCGCACTTGACGCAGATTGACCGACTCGTCGAACTGGCCGGACGATGGCAATCCCAAATCGTCCGCACCGATCTGCGCGCCTTCGCACATGATCACCGCGCGCTTGACGCAGTTCTCCAGCTCGCGCACATTTCCCGGCCACGCGTAATCTTCGATGGACATCAGCGCATCGTCGCTAAAGCGCAGGGCGGCGCGGCCCTCCGCGCGGCAAATCCGTTCCTTGAAATGATGGGCGAGCAGCACCGCGTCCCCGACCCGCTCGCGCAAGGGAGGAATCGCCAG
This sequence comes from uncultured Oxalobacteraceae bacterium, assembly GCA_965650445.1. Lineage (GTDB taxonomy): Bacteria > Pseudomonadota > Gammaproteobacteria > Burkholderiales > Burkholderiaceae_D > Telluria_A. Next base: position 475 of record CBFGOU010000335.1, read on the forward strand.
AACGATTTCCGCCAGCCGGTAATACAGGTCTTCACGAAAACGCCCGGCCTTGACCAAAGCCTGCAAATCCTGGTGGGTAGCGCACACGATGCGCACGTCGACCGGGATTTCCTGCCGCCCGCCGATACGTTCAATCACCCGCTCCTGGATGAAGCGCAGCAGCTTGGCCTGCAAGGCCAGCGCCATGTCGCCGATTTCATCGAGAAAGAACGTGCCCCCGTTAGCCATTTCGATCTTGCCCAGCGTTTGCTGTCCGGCGCCGGTGAACGCGCCCTTCTCGTGGCCGAATAACTCGCTTTCCAGCAAATCGGCCGGAATCGCCGCGCAATTAATCGCCACGAAACGGCTGTCGCGCCGCGCCGACAGCGCATGCAGGCCACGCGCAAAGCGCTCCTTACCGCAGCCCGACTCGCCCTGCAAGGTGACCGTGGCCGACGACGGCGCCAGCTTCTCGACCGTGCGGCACAGCCGCAGCATGCCGGGATCGCGGGTGACGATACCCGCCAGCGGCGAATCGGCCTGGATCTGCAGCATGCGCCGATTTTCCTGCTGCATTTCATACAATTGAAAAGCGCGCTCAATCACCAGTTTAAGCACGTCCGGATCGCACGGCTTCCCATGGAAATCATAGGCGCCCATGGCGACCGCCTTGAGCGCATTGGCGCGCTCCTGATTGCCCGACAGGATGATCACCTTGGTGTCCGGCGCACTGGCCAGAATCGCCTGCAAGGTGGCCAGTCCCTCGCTGGCACCATCCGGATCGGGCGGCAAGCCAAGGTCCAGCGTGACCACCCCGGGCTGATGGCGCCGCACTTGCGCCAGCGCACTGTCGCGGTCGCCCGCGATCTGCACATCGTACCCATCCAGACTCCAGCGCAACTGCTTTTGCAATCCTTTATCGTCCTCGACCACCAAACACTTTTTCTTGCCCATCTTCGCTCCCGAGGTAAATATCAACGGCTTCCCTTGCCCAGCAGGACGACCTGGACCGTATCGATCAGGATCAGCAGGTCCAGGAACAGGCTGTTGTTTTTCACGTAATACAGGTCGTACTGCAGCTTTTGCACGGCATCCTCGACCGATGCGCCGTACTGGTAGCGCACCTGCGCCAGGCCGGTGATACCCGGTTTGATCGTATGGCGCACGCTGTAATAGGGAATATCGCGGCCAAGCTGTTCGACAAAGTAGGCGCGCTCCGGACGCGGTCCGACAAAGCTCATGTCGCCCTTGAACACGTTCAGTACCTGCGGCAGCTCGTCGATGCGCAGACTGCGGATGACCCGGCCGACGCGCGTGATGCGGCGGTCGTTGGCAGCCGCCCACGTCGGCTTGCCGTCGCGCTCGGCGTCCTGGCGCATCGAACGAAATTTCAGGACCTGAAACGGGCGGCCGTCGCGCCCGACCCGTTCCTGCTGATAGAACACCGGCCCGCGGTCTTCCAGCCGGATCGCCAGCGCCGCCAGCAGCATCAGCGGCAGCGTCGCCAGCGTGATCAAGCCGCTGGCCAGCAAATCGAAGCCTCGCTTGACGCTGGCGCGCCAAAAGCTTTGGTCGAAGCCGCCGCCGAAAATCAGATAGCTCGGTTGCAGCGAATCGAGCCGGATCTGGCACGCTTCGCGCTCGAAAAACGTGGCCGCGTCGACGATATGCACCCCGCCCAGCGCGCAGGCCAGCAACTCGCGCACCGGAAACGCCGGACTGCGGCGGTTGCCGACGGTGACGACAATCTCGCTGACCTCATAGCGCTTGGCCATCTGTAGCAGCGATTCCCCGGCCGGCAGCAGGCAGGCCTCGGCCACGCAGACCGCCTCGCCCGGAACCGGCACGCAACCGACCACCTGGAAACGGTGAAAGCCGTTCTTCCCGCACGCCAGATCGAGGCACTCGCGCGCCAGCGCGCCGCTGCCGACGAACATCAGGCGCGCTTCCAGCAAGGCCGATTCGGCCGACTTGAACACCACAAGCCGGGTCAGGACCACCCCGGTGGCGCCCAGCGCGAAAATGATGCTGCTCACGCCGCGCCCGAAATACATTTCGGGACGCACCGCGATCAGCGCCGACAGCAAGGCAAAACCCAGCGCGAACGAGGGCATGATGCGGATCAGGGTGGTACGCAAGCCTTCGCGTGAGCCCTGCTGATACATCCCGAGGGCACTCATGCTGAAAATGATGACCAGGGCAAAGGTCAGCGAGGACAGATAAAGATTGTCGGCCCGGAACGAGCCGCGGGTGTCGGAAAACCACAGGGCCGATGCCACGCTCGCCGAACCGAGCAACATCAACAATTCGAGGATCAGCAGGATCGACGCTGTTTTCGACACGTAATGATTGAAAATTCGGATCACTACTCCTCCAGCGCGTGAGTCGCCGTTCCGGAAACGGCAAGCCAAACTATCCTCGCAGAAGCTTGCATAAAGTGTATTGACTGGGGACAAGCCGACTCAGCCGTTTCCGTGAAGCCAGACACGCGCATGCCAAATAGACTATAGTGATGCCTCTGTTCAAACCAATCGCCTACCATGAAATTTGACGTTGCAATTGTCGGCAGCGGCCTGGCCGGACTGTCGGTCGCCCTTCACCTGGCGCAGACGCGCACCGTGGCCATCATTTCCAAGCGCGCCCTGCTCGACGGCGCCAGCAACTGGGCGCAGGGCGGCATCGCCGCCGTGCTCGATTCCGGCGACAGCCACGAACAGCACATCGAGGACACCCTGATCGCCGGCGGCGGCCTGTGCGACGAAGCGGCCACCCGCTACATCGTCGAACACGGCCGCGAAGCGATCGAATGGCTGATCGAACAAGGGGTGCCCTTCACGCGCGACCCCAGCGCCGAACTGGGCTTTCACCTGACCCGCGAAGGCGGCCATAGCCAGCGCCGCATCATCCACGCCGCCGACGCCACCGGCCACGCGGTCCAGGTCACGCTCGAACAGAAGGTACGCGCGCATCCCAACATCACCCTGTTCGAACAGCACTCGGCCATCGACGTCATCACCTCCGACAAGCTGGGTGAACGCACCGTGCACGGCGGCGTGCCGCATCCGCGCTCGCAGCCGCGCTGCTACGGCCTGTACGTGCAGGACGAAAAAACCGGCAAGGTAATCACGTTCGAAACCGAGCACACCGTGCTGGCCACCGGCGGCGCCGGCAAGGTCTACCTGTACACCACCAATCCCGACACCGCCACCGGCGACGGCATCGCCATGGCCTGGCGGGCCGGCTGCCGCGTGTCGAACATGGAGTTCATCCAGTTCCACCCGACCTGCCTGTACCACCCGTACGCCAAGTCCTTCCTGATCACCGAAGCGATCCGCGGCGAAGGCGGCCTGCTCAAGCTGCCGCTCGAAGCCGGCGCCGCCGCCGGCACCCGCTTCATGCCGGCCCACGACGAGCGCGGCGAACTGGCCCCGCGCGACGTGGTCGCGCGCGCCATCGACTTCGAAATGAAAAAGCGCGGCCTCGACTACGTCAACCTGGACATCAGCCACCAGCCGGTCGAATTCCTCAAGGAGCACTTCCCCACCATCTACGCGCGCTGCCTGGAACTTGGCATCGACATCAGCAAGCAGCCGATCCCGGTGGTGCCGGCGGTGCACTTCACCTGCGGCGGCATCGTCACCGACCTGGCCGGGCGCACCGACGTACCGGGCCTGTACGCAGTCGGCGAAACCGCCTGCACCGGCCTGCACGGCGCCAACCGCCTGGCCAGCAATTCGCTGCTCGAATGCCTTGTGGTGGGCCGCGCCTGCGCGCGCGAAATCGCCGCCATCGCCAAAGCCGACACCCCCAAGCTGCCGGCCTGGGACGAAAGCCGCGTGACCAACGCCGATGAAGAAGTCGTCATCGCCCACAATTGGGACGAACTGCGCCGCTTCATGTGGAATTACGTCGGCATCGTGCGCACCACCAAGCGGCTCGAACGCGCCCAGCACCGCATCAAGCTGCTCAAGGAAGAAATCGACGAGTACTACCGCAACTTCCGCATCACCCACGACCTGCTGGAGCTGCGCAACCTGGTCGAAGTGGCCTCGCTGATCGTCCACAGCGCGCTGTCGCGCCACGAAAGCCGCGGCCTGCACTTCTCGCGCGACTACCCGAACACCCTGCCCAAGGCCCTGCCCACGGTGCTCTGTCCGCCGCGCCGCTAGGCAATGACCCAGAAACTGTCGCCCTCGACCATCGGCCTGCTGACCCTGGCCCCGCTGCTGTGGGCCGGGAACGCCATCGTCGGGCGCCTGGTGCGCGCCGAGGTGCCGCCGATGACGCTCAACCTGCTGCGCTGGACCATCGCCATGCTGATCCTGGCGCCGCTCGGACGGCGCCTGTTCGCGCCCGGCGGCGCGCTGCTGGCCAACTGGCGCCGTTTCAGCCTGCTTGGCCTGCTCGGCATCGGCCTGTACAACTCGCTCCAATACCTGGCGCTGCAAAGCTCCACGCCGATCAACGTCACCCTGGTGGCCGCCGGCATGCCGGTCTGGATGCTGCTGACCGGCTGGCTGTTCTTCGGCGTGAAAATCGGAGCGCGCCAGATGGCCGGCGCCGCCCTGTCGGTCGGCGGCGTGGTACTGGTCCTGTGCCGCGGCGACTGGAAAGAGCTGATGGCCATGCGCCTGGTGGCTGGCGACATCTACATGATCCTGGCGACCATCGCCTGGTCGTTCTACAGCTGGCTGCTGACCCAGCCCAAGGACCCGTCCGCGGTGCGCGCCGACTGGGCCGCCTTCCTGCTGGCGCAAGTGATGTACGGCGTGCTGTGGTCGGGCGCGTTCGCCGGCATCGAATGGGCGAGCGCCGATGTGGCGATCCACTGGAGCTGGCCGGTTGCCGCCGCCCTGCTGTACGTGGCGGTCGGCCCGGCGATTATCGCCTTTCGCTGCTGGGGCGCCGGGGTGCAGCGCGCCGGCCCCAGCGTGGGCGCATTCTTCAGCAACTTCACACCGCTGTTTGCGGCCCTGCTGTCGTCGGCCATCCTGGGCGAAGCGCCGCACGCCTACCACGCCGCAGCCTTCGCGCTGATCGTCGGCGGCATCGTGTTTTCCGCGCGCCGCTAGCGGCGCTAGAATAGGCCGATGGACCTCTCCGCCACCGAC
>CBFGOU010000336.1:0-5561 GCA_965650445.1 uncultured Oxalobacteraceae bacterium
CGGCGACTTTGCCAGCGTCGGCAATATCGATGGAACCCGGTTCAACGTCAGCTTGTACAACGACGATTTCAGCGCCTACGTCGGGGTGCCGGGAGCCTTTGCCGGGTTTGAACTGGTGCCGCCGGCAAATGGCGCGCCGGGCGGGGTGCTGGTCTCGGCGCCCACCGCCCTGGCCAGTGTGGCCGAGGTTCCGGAGCCGTCCGCTCCGATGCTGGTACTGGGCGCGCTGGCGCTCATGGCGCTGGTACGCCCTGGGCGCAATAGCGGTTACGCCCAGCTGCCTTAGCCTGATACAGCAGCGCGTCGGCGCTTTTGATGAGCATCCCCGGCACGCTCGCATCGCTGGGGGTCAGGCTGGCCAGCCCCATGCTCACGCTGACCCACGGTGTCACATTCGACTGCGCGTGCGGTATCGACAGCAGGCTGATTTCATCGAGCAGCCGGCGTGCCACGCCTTCGGCGCCGTGCACATCCTCCTGGGGCAGCAAAATGGCGAATTCTTCCCCGCCGTAGCGCGCCACCAGATCCTGGGGGCGTCCGGCCGCGCGCCGCATGGCGCCGGCCACCTGCTGCAGGCAGGCGTCGCCGGCCTGGTGGCCATACGCATCGTTATAGTTCTTGAACTGGTCGATATCGACCATGATCAGCGCCATCGGCGCGTGCACGCGTGCGCAGCGGCGCCATTCATTGGCCAGCGTTTCGTCGAATGCGCGCCGGTTGGCCACGCCGGTCAGTCCATCGGTCAGCGTCAGTTCGCGCAGCGCGTCGCTCTGGCGCTTGACGGTCAGCTGGGTGCGCACGCGCGCGCGCACCACGGCCGCGTTGACCGGCTTGGAAATGAAGTCGGCCGCGCCGGCGTCGAGCGCGCGCGTTTCATCCTCCGGCGTCTTGAGGGCGGTGACGAAGATGATCGGGATGTCGCGCGTGGCGGCCGATTCGCGCAGCACGCGGCAGACGTCGTAGCCGTCCATGTCCGGCATCATCGCGTCGAGCAGGATCACGTCCGGCTGCTGTTGCTGCGCCATCTGCAGGGCCTTGGCGCCGTTCATGGCGAACAGCACGTCGTGCTCGTCCTGCAGCGCGTGATGCAGGATCTGGATGTTCTCCATCGCGTCGTCCACGATCAGGATTCGGCCGTGTTGGGCAAACTCGGTCCAGCTCATGCGCTACCTTTCTCATCAACTGCGCGGTTCAACACGTCCTGCACCAGCACGGCGGCGTTGGCGAAGGCCAGCGTACCGATCGCGTCGGCCAGCGCTTCGAAGCGTGCCGGTGCCAGCACGGCTTCGAGTTCGGGGCGCAGCGCCGCAAAGGCGGCGATCGCTTTCAGGTTGTTATTCTGGAGTAAAGTGAGCAACTGCGCCAGCGCGGCATGCAAATCGGGTACCGCCGGCGCCGCTGCGCTGGCGGGCTGCACCGGGACGGCCAGGCCGCGCGCGGCCTCGACCACGACCGCCAGCGCCGCGTCCAGGGTGGCCAGGTCCGCCTCGGCGCCGGCGCGCAGCGCCTGCTCGGCCTGCAGCGCCTGCGTCGCCACATCGGCCGCACCCAGATTGGCGGCCACGCCGCGCATGCGGTGCAGCAGCGCCACGGCGTCGTCGCGCCGTCCGGCGCCGAGCAGCTCGCGCACCTGCGCCACGGTGGCGCCCTGCGACGCCCCGAACCGCTTGAACACGCCGACGAAATGGTCGAAGCTGCCGCCAAAGCGCTGCAAGGTGGGTGCCAGGTCGATGCCGGGAATCGGCGCCGGCAGCGGCTGCCACTGCGCGTAAGCGTAGCCGCTGCGCGCGGGCGCGCGCAGTTCGCGCGCGTCGCCGCCGCTCGTCACGCGGGTCAGCGCGGTGACCAGGCTGTCGACATCGATCGGCTTGGCGACGTGGCCATTCATGCCGGCGTTGATGGCGTTGATGCGGTCGTCCTCCATCGCATTGGCCGTCATCGCCACCACCGGCAGCGCGGTCAGGCCCATGCGGCGGATTTCCCGGGTCGCCTCGTAACCGTTCATGACCGGCATCTGGATATCCATCAGCACCGCGTCGTAGCGGGCCGGGTGCTCGGCCAGCATGTTGACCGCGATGCGGCCGTTGGCGGCGATATCGACGGCGGCCCCGGCATGCAGCATGATGTAGTTGGCCACCTCCTGGTTGATCTGGTTGTCTTCGACCAGCAGCACATGCAGGCCTTGCAGCCGTCCGGCCAGCGCCGTGCCCTGGGCCGGCCCGGCCTCGGGCGCCGCGCCGGTGTGCAGCCGCACCAGCGCCGCCGTCAGTGCGGCCGGCGTAACGGGCTTGTTGATGATGGCGCCAATCTGCAGGTCGTCGGCCAGCTCTTCGAGCCGCTCGCGCGCGCTCTCGGTCACCATGACGGCCACGCGTGGCAGCCCGGCCTCGGAGGCGGCGCGCGCCTGGGTCAGCAGCGAAATCCCATCCATCGACGGCATCGCGCTATCGACCAGCAGCATGTCGTAGGATCGCGACGCCAGCAGGGCGAGCGCCTCGGCGCCGCTGGCGACGCTGTCGACTTCGCAGCCGTACGCTGCGCATTGGGACGCGATGGGCGCGCGTACGCTGGCGTGGTCGTCCACCAGCAGCACGCGGCAGCCCGCCAGCTCCGGCGCCGGCGCGGCGGCATCGGGCACAACCCCGAGGCGGCAATCGAAGCGGAACTCCGATCCCTTGCCCAGTTCGCTGGTGACGCCGATGGAGCCGTCCATCAGATGCACCAGGCGCCGGCAGATCGCCAGCCCCAGGCCGGTGCCGCCGAAGCGGCGGCTGGTCGAGGAGTCGCCCTGCGAGAACGCTTCGAACATGTGGGTCTGCTGGGCGGCCGGGATGCCGACGCCGGTATCGCGCACCGAAAAGCCCAGCACGATGTCGTCGGCCGCGCGCGCAAGCACGGCGATACGCAGCACCACTTCGCCCAGTTCGGTGAACTTGACGGCGTTGCCGATCAAATTGAGCAGCACCTGTTCGATCCGCATCGGGTCGCCCGACAATACCGCCGGCACGTCCGTGGCCACGTCGAACACCAGTTCCACGGCCTTGTTCCAGGCGTTCGGGGCCACCAGCACCGAAATGCTGCGCAATAGCTGCTCCAGCGGGAAGGCGGTGTATTCGAGCGTGAGCTGGCCCGCCTCGATCTTGGAAAAATCCAGCACGTCGTTGAGGATGCCCAGCAGCGAGCGGGTCGACATCGTCATCTTGGCCACGTAATCGCGCTCGCGCCGCCCCAGCGGCGCTTCCTCCAGCAGCCGCGCCAGGCCCATGATGGCGTTCATCGGCGTGCGGATCTCGTGGCTCATATTGGCCAGGAATTCGGTCTTGGCGCTGCTGGCCATTTCGGCACGGTCGAGCGCCCGGATCAGCTGCTCGTTGAGCGACTGCAGCCGCAATTCGGTACGCTTGATCTCCGAGATATCCGCGATCAGCACGTAGAAACCGCGCACCTCCTTGCGCTCGTCGAAGTCGGGGATGTAGTTGGCCCAGGTGTAGCGGATCTGGCCCGAGCGGTCGCGCTGTTCGTGTTCGAAATGGGCCGCCTGGCCGGCCATGACCGCGCGCAGGTGCGGCGCGTTCTCGGCCAGGTCTTCCGGGCTGAGCACCTGGTCGATCGGCCGTCCGGCCAGCTCGGCTTCCGACAGGCCGAGCGACTCCTGGTACAGACGGTTGGCGAACTGGCAGCGCAGGGCGGCGTCCCAGTAGCCCACCATGCCGGGAACGTTGTCGGTGACGGTGCGGATGAACTGCTCGCTTTGCTGCAGGCGTTCGCTGGTCGCGCGCAGCGCCTTTTCGGCCGCGATGCGGGTGCTGATGTCGCGCACGGTCGCCTGCAGGATCCCGCGGCCGCCGATGTTCAGGCTGGTGAGCAGCACGTCGGCATGGAACGGCGTGCCGTCGCGGCGCTTGTGCAGCCATTCGAAGTGGGCGCCGCCGGTTTCAAGCGCATAGCGGACGAACTGCTCGGCCTTTTCGTCGGAGCGGCGTCCGTCCGGCTGGAATTCGGGCGAGGTGGTGGCCGGGGACAGCGTCAGGAACTCGTCGACGCTGGCACAACCGAAGATGCGCGCGGCGGCCTGGTTGCCGCCGATGAAGCCGGCGCCCTGTGCCAGCAGCATGTGCGCGTCGCCCGACATTTCGTAGATCGCGCGGAACTGCTCGTTGACGTCGCGCAGGCGCTGCGACAGCGCGCGCCGTTCGGTGACATCGAGCACCACCGCGCTCACGCCCATCAGCTCCTGCCCGGCGCCGCGCACCGGATGGTAGCTGACGATCCAGTGCCGTTCGACCTCGGGCTCGGCGGCGCCCGCCATGCTCATTTCCTTGGCCGCCAACGCTTTGCCCGTGTCGCGTACGTAACGGAACGGGCGCTCATATTCGGTGCCGAGCGCGCCGAACAGCTCGGGGAAGGTGTGGCCAAGGTGGCCCTGTTCCGAGACGCCATTGAAGCGTGCGAGGTATTCGTTGATCAGCACCACGCGCAGGTCCAGGTCGACCATGACCAGGCCGACCGGGGCGGCGGCGTAGACGCTCGCCAGCAGCGAGTTCGAGCGCTCCAGTTCAGCGGTGCGTTCGCTCACCAGTTGCTGCAGCCCGGTGCGGTAGCGGTGCAGCTTCCCGTCCACTTCGCGCAGGGCGCTTGCCACCTCGTCGGCTTCGCGGATGGCCATGGGCGGCAATTCGATGCGCTTGCCGCGGCCCAGCGCCGCGGCGGGCGAGCACAAGGCGCGCACCGATTCGCTGATCGCGCCGCCGATCACCCAGGCCGTCGCGACGCCGACCGCCAGCAGGCCGGCGATCGCCGCCAGCAGACCGGCCAGCGTGGCATTGAGCAAGCCGCGCGTGGCTTCCTCCGGCACGCCCACCGAGACGAACCAGCCGCGCCGTTCGGCACGGTGGTAGGCCGCCAGCATCGGCACGCCTTCGCGCGAGGTCAGCTCGACTACGCCGACACTGCGGTGGGACATGGCGTCGAGCAGGACCGGGTTGGCGCGCTGTCCGACCACCCGCTGCGGATTGCGGTTACGCGCCACGAAATTTGCCTGGCTGTCGAATATCTGTGCGTTCCAGCCGGGCGGGATATGCAGATCCTGCAGCAGATCGTTGAGGTGCTCGGGCCGCAGCTGGGCCGACAGCACGGACATCACCCGGCCCTCGCGCACGACCGGCACGTCGACCGAAACCATTTGCGGCTGGCGCGGGTCGCCCGCGTACAGGTCGGAGGTGGCGGCAAGTCCGGTGGCGCCGCCCCTGGCGATGGACTCGGCATTGCCGTTGGGCGGCAGGGCCGCGCCGGCGGGAAAGCGGGTATTGAGCAGCGGCCGGCCGGCGGGGTCGCTCAGGACGAAGGCGAAGGCCGGGAAATCGGGCCTCAGCAGGCTGCCTGCCTGCGCGCGGAAGGCGGCCAGGTCGCCGTTAACCAGGCTGGGCGAACTGGCCAGCGCGCGCGCCGCCGTTTCGCTGGCGGTCAGGTCGCGTTCGAGCGCCATCACCAGGGCCTGCGCCATGCGCTCGGCATCGTGCACCAGATGGGTGCGCTGGCGGGTGTAGGCGTCGTACGACAGG
>CBFGOU010000337.1:0-5554 GCA_965650445.1 uncultured Oxalobacteraceae bacterium
GACCTCGACCGCATCACCGTCAGCGAAAAGAGCCACAACAACTTCGTCACCGACATCGACCAGGCCGCCGAGCAGGCCATCATCGAGACGCTGACCAAGGCCTACCCGGGCCATGCCTTCCTGAGCGAAGAAGCCGGTGCTTCGGCCAACCTGAACGACGAGAGTGAATTCACCTGGATCATCGACCCGATCGATGGCACCACCAACTTCATGCACGGCTACCCCAATTACTGCGTCTCGATCGCGCTGGTCCAGCGCGGCGTGACGATTCAATCGGTGGTGTACGATCCGGTGCGCAACGACCTGTTTACCGCCTCGAAGGGCGCCGGCGCCTTCCTCAACGACAAGCGCATCCGCGTGACCAAGCACGACCGCCTGGCCAACACCCTGATCGCCAGCGGCCACGGCGCCGGTCCCAAGAAGATGGACGACTACCTGAAGATGTACGCCATCGTGGCCGAGCGCTGCCAGGCCATGCGCTGCGGCGGCTCGGCCGTGCTGGAACTGGCCAACGTGGCCGCCGGCCGCAGCGATGGCTTCTATGAAAAAGGCTTGAAGCCATGGGACATCGCCGCCGGCGCGCTGCTGGTGACCGAAGCCGGCGGCATCGTCGGCGAGTTCAACGGCGAATCGGACTATCTGTACAAGGGCGACATCATTGCCGCCAGCCCGAAGATTTTCGGCCAGCTGATTCCGCTGCTGTCGCCGTTTGCCTGATCTGCACCACTGTCGCCCCCCCCCTGCATTCGCGGGGGCGACGTCACTCTTGCTTTTCCGCCAGCGGGTAGACCCCGCGCACGATTGACTTTCCGCAGCGAAACTAAAATTCGTTTACACTAGCAACGCTGCGTGATTTCCGCACCATTCGGGTGGCCAGTGTCCAGTGTCCTGCCACCGCGAATTTTCTCACCGAATAACCTGCTACTGGCGTCGCCCCCATGGGTCGCGGCAAGTTGATCTCATCATAAAGTTGTTAATACATGTCATTTACTAAACTCGGTCTGTCCGACGCCATCGTGCGTGCCGTCACCGAAGCCGGCTATACCGCCCCGACCCCCATCCAGGCCCAGGCAATTCCCGCCGTGCTGGCTGGCGGCGACCTGCTGGCCGGCGCGCAAACCGGCACCGGCAAGACGGCCGGCTTCACCCTGCCGATCCTGAACCGGCTCTCGACCGACAAGGTCGGCAGCGCCCTCACCAGCAAGACTTCGCAACGCGCCCTGCGCGCGCTGATCCTCACCCCCACCCGCGAACTGGCGGCCCAGGTCGAGGAAAGCGTGCGCGTGTACGGCAAGTACACCAATCTGAACTCGGCCGTGATCTTCGGCGGGGTTGGCATCAACCCGCAGATCAAGCAGTTGAAGCACGGCGTGGACATCCTGGTGGCCACGCCCGGCCGCCTGCTCGACCACATGGAACAGCGCACGGTCGATCTGTCGAAGATCGAAATCCTGATTCTGGACGAAGCCGACCGCATGCTCGACATGGGCTTTATCCGCGACATCAAGAAAGTGCTGGCCGCCCTGCCGCCCAAGCGCCAGAACCTGCTGTTCTCGGCCACCTTCTCGGACGAGATCAAGGCGCTCGCCGATGGCCTGCTGAACAAGCCGGCCACCATTGAAGTGGCGCGCCGCAATTCCACCGTGGAAGTCATCGCCCAAAAGATCCACCCGGTCGACCGCGACAAGAAGCACCCGATGCTGGCGCACCTGATCAAATCGAATAACTGGACCCAGGTGCTGGTGTTCACCCGCACCAAGCATGGCGCCAACAAGCTGGTCGAACAGCTGGAAAAAGATGGAATCGGCGCGCTCGCCATTCACGGCAACAAGAGCCAGTCGGCACGCACCCGCGCCCTGAGCGAATTCAAGGACGGTACCCTGCAAGTGCTGGTGGCCACCGACATCGCCGCGCGCGGCATTGATATCGATCAGCTGCCCCACGTGGTCAATTACGACCTGCCCAATATTCCGGAAGACTATGTGCACCGGATCGGCCGTACCGGCCGCGCCGGCGCCACCGGCGAGGCGGTCTCGCTGGTGTGCGTGGACGAGCACGACATGCTGAAAGACATCGAGAAGCTGATCAAGCAGACCTTGCCGCGTCTAGTGGTCGCCGGCTTCGAACCGGACCCGAATGCGCGGGCCCAGCCGATCCAGCTGCGCAGCGGCGCGCCCGGCCATGGCGGCCGTGGACGTTCCGGCGGCGGTGGCCAGGTGATCAAGGTCGGTGCCGGCCGCAGCACGGCCAAGCCGCGTAACGCGGGCAATGGCGGCGGTGGCCGTCCTGCCGCGCCGCAGCGTTCGGGTGGACGCGGCCGATAAGACCGCGCGCTTGCTGCCAGCAGTGCCGTTCAGTTCAAACTGAGCGGCATTTTTTTTGTGCTTGCATTTGCGTTCAAACCTACCATATACTTGAGTGCTCAAGCATATATAAAGGAGTTAGCAATGTCTTATCAAGAATTAAGCGTGGCCACCGCCAGCACCGATCTGTGCCTGCGTCTGGCGCGCGCCAACGCGGTGCTGATCCGCCGCTTCGATAGCGGCCTGGGCAACCACCACGGCATCAGCTATGGCGACTTTCAGTTGCTCAACCATCTGGGACGCGCGCCCGGCGGGCGCTTGCGCCGGGTCGATCTGGCCGAACGGCTGGGCTTGACCGCCTCCGGCGTCACCCGCAGCCTGCTGCCGCTGGAGAAAATCGGCCTGGTCGCGCGCGAAAGCGATCCGCGCGACGCCCGCGTCGGTTTCGCCGTCATCACGCCGACCGGCCTGGAGCTGGTTGCCAACGCGACCGAGGTGGTGGACGTGATCAGCCGCGATGCGCTGCGCTCCGTCCCGCCCGCGCAGATGGCGGCGCTGTCCGAACTGCTCGGGCAGCTTGCCGGAATGCATGCGGCCAACAGCTGAACCTGCGGCCTGCGACTTGGCGCACGCTTGAACGACTGCAAGGGAGCGGTCGTTTGCTACGATAGCGCCTTGTCGATCTTCACCGCACCGCCATGCCGAAATTTGCAGCCAACCTGACGATGCTGTTCAACGAAGTCAGTTTCCTCGACCGTTTTGCGGCCGCCCGCGCCAACGGTTTCGACGCGGTCGAGTTCCTGTTTCCCTATGCTTTCGAGGCCGGGCAGATTGCCAGCCGCCTGGCGCGCTACGACCTGCGCCTGGCGCTGTTCAATCTGCCGGCGGGCGACTGGAATGGCGGCGACCGTGGCATGGCCTGCGATCCGCGCCGTACCGACGAGTTTCGCGACGGCGTCGAACTGGCGCTGGAATATGCCGAGGAACTGGAGGTGAGCCAGCTGCACTGTCTGGCGGGCATCTTGCCGCCCAACCTCAGCCCGGAGCTGGCGCGCGCGACCTATCTCGACAATCTGCGCCACGCCGCCGCGCGCCTGCAAACCCATGACATCGACCTGCTGATCGAGCCGATCAACCACTTCGATATCCCCGGCTATTTCCTGACCGGCAGCGCGCAGGCTGCGGCGGTGATCGAGGAATGCGGCGCCGACAATTTGTATCTTCAATACGACGTGTATCACATGCAGCGCATGGAAGGCGAACTGGGCGCGACGCTGCGCGCGCGCCTGCCGCTGATCCGCCACATCCAGATCGCCGACAACCCCGGTCGCCATGAACCGGGCAGCGGTGAAATCAATTTCCGCTATCTGTTCCGTCTGCTCGACGAACTCGGCTACGGCGGCTGGGTCGGCTGCGAATACGTGCCGGCGGCCGAGACTGTGGCGGGTTTGGCCTGGCGGGAGGAACTGGCAGGCTAGGGAAATGTGGACAGCGGCGGCGAACTTGTGCAACATAGCCATTTTACTAACACAGGAGCCGTCATGATCCAGGGACTACGTACTGCCAGTTACCCCGTCACCAATCTTTCCGAAGCGACCGCCTGGTACACCCAAGTACTGGGCGTGGCGCCGTATTTCAACGAACCTTTCTATGTCGGTTTCAATGTCTGCGGTTTCGAACTGGGCTTGATACCGGACGGCACGCCCGGCGCGGTCGGCGCCACCGCCTACTGGGGCACGCTGGACGCCGAAGCCGAGTTCCAGCGTCTGCTCAGCCTGGGCGCCGTGGCCGATACCCCGGTGACCGATGTGGGCGGCGGCATCAAGATCGGCACCGTGCTCGATCCTTACGGCAACCAGTTCGGCGTGATCGAAAACCCGCACTTCGACATCGCCACGGCCAGCTGAGTTGAGGATAAGCAATATCCAGGCATTCCAGTGAGCAACAATAGCTCGTCCGGCGCCGGCCTTTCAGAAAGGAAATCATGTCACTGCAAAAATCCTTTGCCAGCCTTGCGCTGGCCTTCGCCAGCCTGTTGCTCAGCGGCTGCGCCTCCAATGTCAGCCTGCAGGAAGTGCGCGACTTCGCCGATGCGTCGGCGCGTCTGGGCGCCTATTCGGAATTGTCCGGCCGCTACCGTGACACCTATCTGCGCGAGCAACCTTACCTGACCCCGGCCGCCGACAAGCTGGCCAAGGAGAACGATGCCAAGCGGCGCGCGGTGTACGAGGATTTCATCAGCGTGCAAAAGGCGGTGGTGCTGTACATGCAGACGCTGAGCATGCTGGCGGGCGATGCGCGCTACGACCTGACTCCGCAGATCGACGAGCTCGGGTCGGGCCTGAAAGCCAATGCCGACAGCGGCCTGGAGCAGCGCCATATTGCCGCCTACACCGGCCTGACCCGCCTGCTCACCCGGGCCATCGCCTCCGGCTACCAGGGCCGCAGCGTCGAGACCATGGTGCGCGATGGCGATACCGATCTGCAGACTCTGATCGAGGGCATGATCACGCTCACGCGGCTGTACTCCAAGACCAATGACAATGAAAAGAAGACGGTGCTGGGCATCTTCGATGTGGAAATTCCCTTCGCCACGCGGGCGCAGGACCGCATGCTGGTCACCCTGGCCAAGGTGCATTACCTGAACAAATCGCAGGAATACAAGCTGATCGACAAACGCTACGACATGGCCTTGCAAGGCTTGAAGAAAGTGTCGGACGGCCACATGAAATTGCGCGATAACCTGAACAATATGTCGACGACCGAAGTGCGCAATATGGTGGCGAAATTCGCCCGCGACCTGCGCGTGATCCGCGAAGGCCTGGCCAACAGTTAAGCAAGCCCCTGTCGTCCTCGCGCAAGCGGGGACCCGAACCACGCAAGCTCAGCATGGGTCCCCGCTGTCGCGCGGACGGCAAGTTGAGCGCAGCAATGACGAGGACCATCATGACGACAACGCCACCGAAGACTCCCGACGGCCTGGCTACCGCGGCCGAGATCGAAGCGCTGGCCGACCAGTTCACGGCCTGTGCCGATGCCATCCATGCGCGGGTGGTCAAGGCCGTCACCGCCTACAAGGGCGGCCCGGTACCCGAGGCCGAGCAAAGCGCTGCGCGCGCGCTCATCAACGACGAATTGCTGCTGCGCCAGCGTGCCGAAGGCTTGTATGCCGACGCCGCCACCCTGGTGGTCAAGTCGCTCGGCAAATCGCAACTGCATGTGATGCAATTGACGGCCGATGCCGCGGAGAA
>CBFGOU010000338.1:0-5540 GCA_965650445.1 uncultured Oxalobacteraceae bacterium
GACGGCTTTGCCGCCACCGCCGCACTGCGCGCCAACCCGGAGCTGGACGCGCTGCCGATCGTGGCCATGACGGCCCACGCGATGCAGGCGGAGCGCGCGCGCTGCCTGGCGGCCGGCATGAACGACCACCTGGCCAAGCCGATCGATCCCGAGCTGCTGTTCTACACGCTGGCGGTGTGGACCGGGCGCACTGGCGCCAATGGCGAGGCGCCGGTCCGTCCGGCGCCCGCCGCGCCGCTCGGCTCCGGCCTGCTCGACGCCGACGCCGCGCTCGAGCGGCTGGGGATGAACCCGACGGTGTTCCGCACGCTGCTGGCCAAATTCATCCAGGCGCACGGGAATGTCGGCGAACGCATTGCGGCCGCGTTGCTGACGGGCGAGCGCGAAGCGGCCATGCGCGATGCCCACACCGTCAAGGGCGCGGGCGCGATGCTGGGCGCGCACACGCTGGCCACCGCGGCGCGCGAGCTCGAACGGGCAATCGATGAACGCCGTGAAGACGAGTGCGGGATCGCGCAGTTCTGCGTCACCGTCGCGGCGACGGTGGATGCGATGGCGGCGTGGCTCGGGCAGGAGCAGGTGGCCTGACGGCGCTGACGCCCTTGGCTGCTAAGGAAAGTCAGCGTTGCGGGAAGCCGCCAACCTTGGACATGGTCACGGCTTGGCTCACGGTGACAATGGCGATGTCCTGATGGGCGACCAGCTTAAGCAGGTGCTTGTCGCCGGTGACGATCAGGTGGGCATTGACGGCGACGGCGCAGGCGACGACGTGATCGTCGTCCGGATCGTCCGGCACTACGCGGGGCACCGAGGCCGGTTCGACGCTGACGGCAAAGCTGCGGTACAGGTCGGAAATGGTTTGCGCGCTCGTACCCTGGGCCACCAGCCGCTCGTGGAAATGCGGACGGTATAAGATGTCGTTCAGCTCCGCTACCAGAGCGGGCGAGGTGTACAGCGCCACATGGCCCTCGTTCGCCATTTGCAGGAGCTGGTGAGGCAGGCCGCCCCACAGCAGGGCCGAGACTACGACGTTGGTGTCCAGGACCAGGCGCATCAGATCTATCGGCGGGCCGCGCGCACGGCCTTGACTTCGTCCATCAGTTCCTCGTCGCTCATAGGTGCAATCTTTTCCTGTTGCAGGCGCTGGCTAATCTCCAGCAAGCGGCGCCCGGCCGCGCGGCGGATCGCGTCCTCCAGCAGTTGGCCGATGGCGGCGTCATTGAGCAGCCCTTCGCTTTGCGCGCGCCGGGCCAGGTCGTCAGGCAGATTCAGGTGCAGAGTTGTCATGGGAGGCCTCCTTAGGGCTCCAGCGCTTTGAGGTGCTGCTTGGTCAAAAAAAGCATCGAGCCGGCTTATCCAGCACCTACGCTACGTCGGTGGGAAGAGATGGAGTCATGGTGCCGGAATCGTCCTGAAAGAGCAATGCCTGGATCTCGCTGTTAAGCCACTCGTCCTTGAAATGATAAAAGCACGCTCGCTCCTACATCAAGCAGTTCGCTTGAACGAATAAGTTTGCCATCCGTGTTTTCATTCTGAAAACCTGTTGCGCGCACTCCACGAAATCGTCGCACCGGAGAGATTTTGAACGACAAATCGCCGCCTCCGTTGTTATGATGCGTTAAGAAATAATTCCACGTGGAATCATCCAAGCTGCCTCGCCATCACGCGAGCGCCAGCCCGCGCCCCTGATACCGGCGACCCTATCCCGCGTTTGACCCTTCGCTGTAAGTGGCCACTTGCCGCTCGTCTTATCACGGATTTTTTATGTCCCGTCTCGTCACACCGACTCGCCTGGCTTGCGTTCTGGCGGCCGCGTTTTCCTTGCCTGGCGCCGTCCAGGCGCAAAGCGCCGGCGATGCCGCCGCCGCCGCGCGCCAGGCCGACATCCTGCAGCGCCAGAACCAGCAGCGCATTGAGCGCGATATCGAGGCCGCCGCGCCGCGCGAGCGCAGCGCGCCCGGAATCGACACCAGCGCGCTGATGCCGCGCGCCGACGCCTCGGCGGCCGGCAAGAAGTGCCACCTCATCCAGACCATTGCCATCAACGGCGCACCGCACCTGTCGCCGTCGGTGCGCGCGGAACTGAGCCGCAAATTCGGCGGCCAGTGCCTGGGCGTGGCCGAGATCGAGGAGATCCTGGGGACGGTGACGAAGGATTACATCCTGCGCGGCTTCATCACCACGCGCGCCTATCTGGCGCCGCAGGACCTGGGGCGCGGCAAGCTGGACATCACCGTACTCGAAGGCGTGCTCGAAGCCATCGTTCTCGACGAGGGCGCACAGCGCAGCATCAATCCGCGCAACGTGTTTCCGGCCGCCGGCGGCCTGCTCAACCTGCGCGATTTCGAGCAGGGCCTGGACCAGGTCAACAAGCTGGCCTCGAACAGCGCGCAGCTCGACATCCAGCCCGGCGCCCAGGCCGGCGCCAGCCGCGTGGTGATCCACAATGCACCGGGCCGGCCCTTGCACGCCGGCCTGTCGGCCGACAACCAGGGTTCGGCCGGTACCGGCAGGAACCAGCTCGGCGCCACCGTCAGCGCCGACCGCCTGCTCGGCTGGAACGAATTGCTGCTCTTTACCGTGCGCCGCTCGCAGCCCAACGACATGGCGCGCAAGGGCTCGGAAAGCCGCAGCCTGACGGCGATGCTGCCGTTCGGCTATTCGACCCTGTCGTATTCGGGCAGCCGCTCGGCGTTCGTCAGCATGATCGAGGCGCCCAGCGGCGACCAATTGCAGTTTCGCGGCAGCGCGCGTTCGGACGCGGTCAAGTTTGAGCGGCTGGTGTACCGCGACCAGGCCACCCGCGAAAGCCTGGCGGCCACGCTCACCGTCAAGGACAGCAAGAGCTACCTGGCGGACCAGCTATTGGGCGTGAGCAGCCGCACCCTCAGCGTGCTGGACCTCGATTCCAGCACCAGCACGGCCTTCGCGGGCGGTGCGCTGTCCATCGATCTCGGCTACGCGCGCGGCCTGCGCCTGGGCGGTGCGCTGGCCGACGCCGAGGGTATCCCGGCCACGGCGCCGCGCGCCCAGTTCGGCAAATTCAAGTTCGGCATCAACTTCAACCGGCCCTTCAAACTGGGCGGCGTCGATGCGGCCTGGTCGACCCAGGTCACCGGACAGCACGGGCGCACCTCCCTGTACGGCTCCGAGCAGATCCTGATCGGCGGCCTGTACAGCGTGCGCGGCTTCGTCGACAACACCCTGTCGGGCGACCATGGCTGGTACGCCCGCAACGAACTGTCTTTGCGCCCGGTGCTGGCGCTGGGCGGGCAAAGCATCCCGGTGCGCCTGTTTGCCGGTCTCGACTACGGCCGCGTGCGCAGCCGCGCCGACGACATGCCGCAAGGCCGCCTGAGCGGCGCCGCGGCCGGGATCACGGCCAGCTGGAAGGGCATCTCGCTCGAGCTCACCACCACCAGGCCGCTGGGCGTGGCCGAAGGGATGACGCGCGAGGGCGCACAGACCTGGATCCGCCTGAGCATCGACGTCTAAGCCGCGCCGCCGCCAACCACACCATCACCTCTGTTATTGGATACGCCAGAATGAATCGCGCCTACCGCCACATCTGGAGCGCCGCCCGCGGCGCCTACATCATCGCCCCTGAAACCGCGCGTGGCCACGGCAAAGCCGGGCGCGCCGTGCGCGCGCCGGCCTTGCTGGCGCTCGCCGCCGGCCTGGCGCTGACGGACTACGCCGCCGCGGCCGGGCCGGTGCCCGCCACCACGGTGGTGCCGGTCAACGGCAAGGCCACCGCTTATATTTCCGGCAATGGCGTGCCGGTGGTAAACATCAATACCGCCAATGCGGCCGGGGTCTCGCACAATCAGTTCAGCCAGTACAACGTCGAGGCCAAGGGACTGGTGCTGAACAACAGCAGTTTCCGCAACGCCGCCGTGGTCCAGTCCCAGCTGGCCGGCCAGCTGGTCGGCAACCTCAACCTGGCCGCCGAGGCCAAGCTGATCGTCAACGAAGTGGTGTCGACCAATCGCAGCGTGCTGGCCGGCTACACCGAGGTGGTGGGCAGCCGCGCCGACGTGATCGTCGCCAACCCCTACGGCATCACCTGCAGCGGCTGCGGCTTCATCAACAGCGACCGCGTCACCCTGACCACCGGCATCCCGGGCTGGGGCGCGGACGGTTCGTTCAACGGCGTCAGCGTCAGCCGCGGCGATATCCTGATCGACGGCGCGGGCCTGAATGCCAGCGCCCAGCAAATCCTCGACCTGGTCACGCGCGCAGTGCGCATCGATGGGCAGATCAATACCGTGGCCGCCGGCACGCTCGGCATTTTCGCCGGGCCGAACCAATGGTCGTACGCCAGCCGCGACGTCACCGGTACGGCCGCCGGCGCGGACGCCCAGCCGGCCTATGCGATCGATTCCACCGCACTGGGCGGCATGTATGCCGGCCGCATCCGCCTGATCGCCACCGAAGCCGGCGTGGGCGTGCGCATGCTGGGCGACGCCGCCGCCAGCGTCGACGATTTCCGCCTCGATGCCGGCGGCAAGGTGCTGATCCAGAGCCGGGTGGCGGCCGCGCGCGACATCCAGCTGGCGCAAAGCGGCGCCGCGACCCTGGAAGTGTCCGGCGCGGACAGTTCGCTGACGGCGCAAAACGCACTGAGCTTGCAGGCCGAAGGCGCGCTCACGCTGAGCGAAGGCTTGCTCAAGGCGGGCACCGACCTGACCGTCAAGGGCGCCAGCCTGACCGATAGCGCGGGCGCAGGCGCGACCCGCAGCGCCGGCGGCAACGTCGACCTGGCCATTCTTGGCGCGGCCAGTATCGACGGCAGCAGCTGGGGCGCGGGCGCGCATCTCAAACTCGACGCCGCCAGCATCGCCGCCGGCGCCGCCGGCGTCACGCTCTACAGCGGGGCAAGCGCCGCCAGCGCCGACCGCGCGCTGGTGCTCAGCGCCGGCGCCGGCCTGGCGCTGGCCAAGGCCAGGATCACCAGTACCGATGGCATCCATGCCAGCGCCGGCACCATGCGCCTGGGCGCCGAGGTGGAAATGACGGCCGCGGCCGATCTGGCGCTGACGGCAAACAGCGCCTGGGACAACGCCGGGCTCCTGATCGCCGGCCGCAGCCTGACGCTGCAGGGCAGCGACGCCGCCACCGTGCTACAGGCGGGCAACAGCGGCCTGATGCAGGCGCAAGCCACGCTGGCGATCGGCGCCGGCCAGGCCGCGGCGCTGAGCAACGGCAGCGGCGCGCGCCTGCTGGCCGAACGCATCGCGCTCGACGCCACCACGCTGGACAACAGCGGCACGATCCAGGCCACCAGCGCGCTCGACCTGAATGCCTCGGGCATCCCCGGTGTCCCGCACGGCTCGCTCGACACGAGCGCGATCGACTTCGGCGGCGTGCCGGTCGACAACCGCACGACACCGCACCAGCTCGACCGGACGCTGACGATCACCAACCAGTCGTCCTGCGTCCTCTGCGACCTGACGATCACCTCGCTCGTCTTCTCCGGGGCCAACCCGGGCGATTTCAGCGTCGTCGGCGCACCGGCGACTCCGTTCACGATCGGGGCC
>CBFGOU010000339.1:0-5528 GCA_965650445.1 uncultured Oxalobacteraceae bacterium
GATGCTCATCGGCGGCGGCTTCGGGCGCCGGCTCGAGGTCGACATGGTGGCGCAGGCGGTGGCGATTGCCGCGGCGGCGGACGGCAAGCCGGTGCAGGTGATCTGGTCGCGCGAAGACGACATCACCCATGACGTGTACCGTCCGGCGGCGCTGGCGCGCTTTTCCGCCGGGCTGGATGAGGCGGGACGCATCGTCCGGTACGACAACAAGTCCGCCAGCGGCTCGATCGGGCACCAGTACTGCGCGCGCAGCCTCGGCCTGCCGGCGCTGGGACCGGACCGCACCACGGCCGAAGGCGAGTACGACATGCAATACGAAATCGCCCATCAGCGCATCGCCCACGTGATCGTCGACAGCGCGGTGCCGCTGGGGTACTGGCGCTCGGTGGGGCACTCGCACAACGCGTTTTTCAAGGAGAGCTTTATCGACGAGCTGGCGCATGCGGCCGGACAGGACAGCGTCGCTTTCCGGCGCGCGCTGCTGGAGCGCCATCCGCGCCACCGCGCCGTGCTGGACGCGGCGCTGGCACGGGCCGGTACGGCGCCGCCTGGATCGGCGCATGGCGTCGCCCTGCACCAGTCGTTCGGCAGCATCGTGGCGCAGGTGGCCGAGGTGTCGGTCGAGGGCGGCGCCATCCGCGTGCAGCGCGTGGTTTGCGCGATCGATTGCGGACTGGCGGTCAATCCCAACCTGGTGGCCCAGCAGATGGAGTCGGCCGTGATCTTCGGCCTGTCGGCGGCGCTGGGCGGCGAGATTACGATCAAAAGCGGCCGGGTCGAGCAGAGCAATTTCGGTGACTACCCGGTCCTGCGGATCGGCCAGGCGCCGGTCGTCGACACCGTGATCATGCCCAGCGCCGAGCCGCCCGAAGGCGTGGGCGAGCCCGGCACGCCGCCAATCGCGCCGGCCGTTGCCAATGCGCTGTTCAAGCTGACCGGCAAGCGTCTGCGCAGCCTGCCGCTGCGGCTGGCCTAGGCCCTGGAGCTTGCTGCATAGGCGGTGCGGCTCAGCGCCAGGCATGCGGGCCGATTCGAGGCGGCCCCGTGACAATGCGCGCATTTTTGACGGGCCTTCAACTGCTATCCTCTCGTGGATGTTCATAAAGAGGAAACGGCATGGAGAGTCTGGTCGGCATTGCAAGCAAGGTCCGCCAAAGTACAGGCATGGGCGGTGGGGCGGATCAGGTAATGAAGACGGGCTATGTGGCGACGTTCGAACTTGCCGGACGCGTCGTCAGGATGAAAACCACCCAGCCATTGACGATCAGCGACGGCGATCGCCTGGCGCTGGTCGGAACGATGAAGGGCCGGGTGTTCAAGGTCCTGGCCTACAACAATCTGAGCACCGGCATCGAGGGGAGCGACGAGGGGGGATTGCGAATCCTGTTCGGGGTGCTGCTGTTTGCCTTTGGCATTTCCGCGGTGCGTAACCTGTCCGCCGCTTCATCAGGCGCGCTGCAAGCCGTTGTTGCGCTTGGTTTCGTCGGGATGAGTCTGTTCGCCGCGCTCAGCGGGGCGCGGGTGCTTGCGGCCGTTAGGATGCTGCGCCGCGCAAAACCCTGCAGCGCGATGGGCTCCCGCGTGCGCGGAAACGACGGCTGATGGTTCAGCCTGCCGCCGCGAGCAGCACGCGCAGGTTGCATTGCTCCTGCCAGGCGCGCCGCTCCTGGCTGGAGCGGGCGCTGGCGGCCAGCTCGGCATCCGATTGGGCGGCCTGCGCCTGGATCAGCCGCTCGGCCAGCGCCGGATCGGGCAGCACGGTGCCGAAAAACGCCACCGTGTCGTGACGCTGGATCAGCAGGGTGGGGAAGTTGTCGATGTCGAGGTCGCCGACCACGTCGGCCTGGTCCTCGATGTCGATCCAGATGAAGTGCTTGTCGGGATGGCGCGCCGCCAGGGTGTCGAAACTGGCGCGGTAGGACGAGCAGGTGCCGCACCAGGCGGCGCACAGGCAGGCGACTACCCAGCTGTCGCCGGAAACCGCCGCGGCGATGCCGGGGCGGTTGTCGGAGTCGAGAATGTGACTATGCATGAGCGCATTCTACCGCGCCTCCCGCAGCGCTGCTTGCCGGGCCCCGCTCGGGTTAAAATACCGCCTATGTCTATCATCCTCGCAATCGAAACCTCGTCCGAACTGGCCTCCTGCGCGCTGATCGATGGCGGCACCCTGTTGTGGCGCGAATCGAACGGCGTGCGCACCCACTCGCAATCGATCCTGCCGATGGTGCAGGAACTGCTGGCCGAGGCCGGCAAGGCCCTGGCCGACTGCGCCGCCATCGCCTTCGGCGCCGGTCCCGGCTCGTTCACCGGCGTGCGCACCGCCTGCGGCATCGCGCAAGGACTGGCGTACGGCGCCGGTCTGCCGGTCATCCCGCTGGTGACCCTGGCCGCGATGGCGCAAGCCTGCCACGCCCGCACCGGCGCCGCCGAGGTGCTGGCCATTCTCGACGCGCGCATGGGCGAAGTCTACTGGGGCCAGTACCGCCTGGCCGGCGGCGCCTGGGTGACGGTGGCCGAGCCGGCGCTGTGCGCCCCCGGCGAAGTAACGCCGCTGCCGGCCGATGGCCTGGTTGCCTGCGGCAATGGCCTGTCCGCTTATGCCGACGCGTTTGCCGGCAAGGCGTACGCCGTGGACGCGCTGGCCGACATCATGCCGCACGCGCGCGAGCTGGCGCAGCTGGCGCGTGCCGCCGGCCACGGCGTGGCCGCCGCCGACGCCCAGCCGCTTTACCTGCGCAACAAGATCGCCTACACCAGCGCCGAGCGCCAGGTGATCAATGCCGCCAAGGCCGCCGCATGAGTGCGGTAATGCGCCACGACGAACTGCACTACGCGCCCATGGGGATAAGCGACGTGGAGGACGTCTACGCACTGGAAAAGAGCGTCTATCCGCATCCGTGGACGCGGAATAATTTTGTCGATTCGCTGGCCGCCGGCTACCACTGCTGGGTGCTGCGCGACGACGCCGGCACGCTGGCCGGCTATTTCCTGCTGATGGGCGCCGTCGACGAGGCGCACCTGCTCAACGTGGCGGTGGCCGCGCCGCATCAGGGGCAGGGGCTGGCGCGTTATCTGCTCGATAAGGCCGCCGCCTGCGCGCGCGGCCTGTCGATGCAGTCGATACTGCTGGAAGTGCGGCCGTCGAACGCGCGCGCCCTGCATATCTACGAGCGCTATGGCTTCGTGCAGATCGGACGCCGCAAGGGCTACTATCCAGCCCACAACGGCCAGCGCGAGGACGCCATCGTCATGAGGTACACGCTATGAGCATGTTCGACCAGCGCAGCGCAGCGTTCCTGGAAGAGATGGGCGTCGGACCGCTCTGGCTGCTGCGCGACGCGCCCGCGCCGGCGCCAGTGGTGGTGGAACCGGCACCGGCACCGGCGCCAGTGGCCCCGGACCCGGATGCGGCGATCGCCCGCATGGACTGGGACGAACTGCAGGCGGCCATCGCCAGCTGCACCCGCTGCGCCATCTGCAAGGGCAGGAGGCCGGTGTATGGTGCCGGTGCGCGCAAGGCCACCTGGCTGGTGGCGGCGGGCGCCTGTTCCTCGGCGGACGAGCAGGAAGGCGCGCCGCTGGCGGGTGACGCCGGCCGCCTGCTGGCCAATATGCTGGGCGCGGTGGGGCTGTCGCGCGAGAGCGATGCCTACGTTACCAATCTGATCAAATGCCGCCCGACCAGCGCCAATGGCGGCGACCGCGCTCCGACGGCCGATGAAGCCAAGGCCTGCCGCCCGTACCTGGAGCGCGAACTGGCCCTGACGGGCGCCGGCACCGTGCTCACGCTCGGCCAGATTGCCGCCAATGGCTTGCAGGACAAACCCTTGCAGGAGCCGCTGGCGCAGTCGCGCGGGCAGGTGCACGACTTTAACGGCGTGCGCCTGGTGGCGACCCTGCATCCGGGCGAATTGCTGCGGCGCGGGGCCGACAAGGCGCTGGCGTGGGCCGACCTGTGCCTGGCAAAGTCAATCGATGGACGCCCCGGCTGACACCTACCAGTCGCGTTTCGCGGCCCGCTGGGGCCAGCTGGCGCAGCCGCACGTGCGCGCGCTGGCCTGGCTGCTCGATGCGCCCGACCTGCTGGACGCGGACGATCCCCACTGGCAGGGAAAAATCGCCAGCATGGGAACCTTGCCGGCCTCGGTAGACGACTGGCTGAACCGGCTCGATGCCGATCCTTCCACGCTGCTCGACGCGCTAGGCACGCGCAACTACACCCGGCTTGGCCTGTACGCCGAAAAGCTGATGGCTTTTTACTTCCGCGAGCACGGCATGCTGGTGGCCCATGGCCTGCAGGTGCGCGCCAGCCGCAACGACACCGTGGGCGAATTCGATTTCCTGCTCGATGGCGGCGACGGTGCGCTCGAACACATCGAGTTCGCCACCAAGTTCTATCTGCTCGAGGGCGAGGCGGCCTCGCGCCTGGACACCTTTGTCGGCCCCAATCTGGCCGACAGCCTGGGCGCCAAGATGCGCAAGATCTTCCAGCGGCAGCTGACGCTGGGCCAGCATCCGGCCGCGCAGGCCGTCCTGCCGCGTCCGGTGACGCGCGCACGGGCGCTGGTCAAGGGCTGGCTGTTTTATCCGGCCGGGCCGCGCGCGCCGATGGAGGGCATCTCGGCCCTGCATTGCCGTGGATTCTGGTGCCCGCTGGGCGAGGTGGGTTCGCTCGAGGCCGAGCGCTTCGTGGTGCTGCCGCGGCTGCAGTGGCTGGCGCCCTATCGCGCCGCGGCGGGCAGCGACACGCTCGACAGGAGCGCTTTATGCGAACGGCTGAACGCGCAGTTCGCCCAGCTGCCGATGCCGGTGCTGGTGGCTGCGGTGGGGCAGGTGGACGGGATGCAGGTGGAGCGCGCGCGCGGGTTTATCGTGCCCGACGACTGGCGCGCGCGTGCGGCGTTCCGCCAGAAAGTGGCGGCGCAGGCTTGACTTAGTGTTTGTGTTCGCCGATCAGCGCGAGCGAATCGTGTTCGCGCTGGTTGGCGGCATGCTTGCGCATGATGAGGTACATGATGCCGGCCACCGAACCGCCGAACAGCACGATGATGACGTTCAGGTCCAGGTTCAGCGAAATCATCATCGCGTACACCGCCAGCATGGTCAGGATCGACAGGTTTTCGTTGAAGTTCTGGACCGCGATCGAGTGGCCCGCGCTCATGAGCACGTGGCCGCGGTGCTGCAGCAGGGCGTTCATCGGTACCACGAAGAAGCCCGACAGCACGCCGATCAGGATCAGCAGCGGGTAGGCCAGCACGACCGAATGCACCATCGTCATGCTGATGACGATCACACCCATGGCGATGCCGAGCGGGATCACGGTGAGCGATTTCTTCAGCGGGATGATGCGCGCCGCCGCGGCCGCGCCCAGCGCCACGCCGACTGCCACCACGCCCACCAGGCTGGTGGCTTTGCCGAATGGCATGCCGAGCGATTTTTCCGCCCACTTGAGCACGATCAGCTGCAAGGTGGCGCCGGCGCCCCAGAACAGGGTCGTCACGGCCAGCGAGATCTGGCCCAGCTTGTCT
>CBFGOU010000340.1:0-5524 GCA_965650445.1 uncultured Oxalobacteraceae bacterium
CAACCTGCCAGGCTCAGCGGACCCAGGGTGGC
Source organism: uncultured Oxalobacteraceae bacterium (assembly GCA_965650445.1). Taxonomy (GTDB): domain Bacteria; phylum Pseudomonadota; class Gammaproteobacteria; order Burkholderiales; family Burkholderiaceae_D; genus Telluria_A. The sequence continues at coordinate 33 of CBFGOU010000340.1, forward strand.
TAGCCCGAGGCCGCCGGCGCATACCGACCTGCGTTTCAAGGAAATTTTTTCGTTTTTATTTGACATACACTCTTCCAATGTAGGGCCCGCGGGTGCGGCGGGTTGCCGCACTCAAGCCGGGCCTGATACCGCAATGGGATGTTTTCGATAACAATTTTTGACCGTTGCATGGGGAAAATTCCGGCCTCCGGCGGTTCGCTGTTGCGATTCGAAACGGGGAGAGTCCAGGGCGCAATGTTCCCGCCTGCGCTGGTGCTATCGATAACAGTCCATGCTCAGGCTATGCCAATCCTGGCCTGTCAACCAATGAAAAAATCTGCGCGAGCCATGTCATTGTTGACATCCCAGCCGCAAGCACGCGCTGTCGCGCGGGCAGCCCCGCCGGCTCATGCCGCGAGTGCGACATGAGTAAACAAAAAAACGCCGCTATCGCTAGCGGCGTTTTTCACCTTACGGCAAGCGAAAAAAATCAGTCGGCTGCGTAGATGTCGTTGTTTTTGGTCTCTTTCACGAACAGCATACCAATCACGACAGTGATCAATGCGATGATGATCGGATACCACAGACCGTAGTAAATGTCGCCTTTGAACGCCACCAGCGCGAACGAGGTGGTGGGCAGCAGGCCGCCGAACCAGCCGTTACCGATGTGGTATGGCAGGGACATCGAGGTGTAGCGGATGCGGGTTGGGAACATTTCTACCAGCATCGCGGCGATCGGGCCGTACACCATGGTCACATAGATCACCAGGATGAACAGCAGCAACACGATCATCGGCTTGTTGATTTGCTCAGGATCGGCCTTGGGCGGATAGCCGGCAGCCTTGATGGCGGCGCCGACTTCCGCTTTCAGTGCCTTTTCCGCGGCCTTGCTTTCGGCGCTGAAGTTCAGGCCGGCCGGGTCCATGGTGGCGTTGAACGCGTTGATCTGCTTGTCGCCGATCTTGATGGCGGCAACCGTGCCGGCCGGCGCATCGACCTTGGTGTAGCTCACCGATGCCGCCGTCAGCATGCCGGTGGCGATATCGCACGACGATGGGAACTTCTTGGTGCCGGTCAGGTTGAACTGGAAGTGGCAGGTCGCAGGATCGGCCACCACGGTCACTGGGGAGTTCTTCAGTGCGGTTTCCAGGGCCGGATTGGCGTAGTGGGTCAGGGCGCCGAAGATCGGAAAGTAGGTCAGCGCCGCGATCAGGCAGCCACCCAGGATGATGTTCTTGCGGCCGATCTTGTCCGACAGCGAGCCGAACACGATAAAGAACGGGGTGGCCAGCAGCAGCGAAATGGCGATCATGATGTTGGCCGTCGCCCCGTCCACTTTCAGCGTCTGGGTCAGGAAGAACAGCGCATAGAACTGGCCGGTGTACCAAACCACCGCCTGGCCCATGGTCAGGCCGATCAGGGCCAGAATGACGATCTTGGCGTTCTTAGGCTGCAGGAAGGCTTCCGACAGCGGCGCCTTGGAGGTCTTGCCTTCGGCTTTCATCTTGGCGAACGCTGGCGATTCGTTCATCGACAGACGGATCCACACCGACACACCCAGCAGCAGGACCGACACCAGGAACGGCACGCGCCAGCCCCAGGCTTCGAATTCGGCTTCGCCCAGCGCAGTACGCACGCCCAGGATCACCAGCAGCGACAGGAACAGGCCCATGGTCGCGGTGGTCTGGATCCACGAGGTGAAGAAGCCGCGCTTGCCTTCCGGAGCGTGTTCGGCCACGTAGGTTGCCGCGCCGCCGTACTCGCCGCCCAGCGCCTGGCCTTGCAGGATACGCAGGGTGACCAGGATGATCGGCGCCGCGATGCCGATCGAGGAATAGCTTGGCAGCAGGCCGACGATGAAGGTCGACGCGCCCATGATCAGGATGGTGACGAGGAAGGTGTACTTGCGGCCGATCATGTCGCCCAGGCGGCCGAATACCAGCGCGCCGAACGGACGCACGATGAAGCCGGCGGCGAACGCGAGCAGCGCGAAAATGAAGGTGGTGGTGGGGTCGCCGACGAAGAACTGCTTGGCGATGATGGCTGCCAGCGAGCCGTACAGGTAAAAATCGTACCATTCGAAAACGGTACCGAGGGACGAGGCGAAAATAACTTTCCGCTCTTCCTTGGTGATGCCGCCGCTGGTCGCTACCTTGCGCCCATCGGCGGTCATGCCGGGTGTGATTGCCATATTATTGTCTCCGTGTCTCAATCGAGGGAATTCGTGTGTACTTCATCGAATGCAGCCGATACTTAGTCAGCTGACACGGAGTGTGGACCGCCAAACTTACGCGGTGCTTGCTCCAAACTTACACCAGGCTTACGCGATGGCAGCGCTACCGAGGCGCTTGTGCATGAACACGCTGTAAGGATCGTCGCCATAATCGCCATACTTGCCGCAGCGCTCGTAGCCGCGGCGGGCGTACAGCGCCAGCGCGGCTTCCTGGCAGGGCCCGGTTTCCAGAGTCAGGCGCGTGCAGCCGGCCGACAGCGCTTCTGTTTCGAGCAGCGCGAGCACCCGCCCGGCCACGCCCTGGCCGCGCCGCGCGGGCTGCACGTACATCCGCTTGAGTTCGGCATACCCGGGCGTGATCACCACGGCGCCGCAGCCGACCGCCGTGCCGGCGGCGTCGCGCGCAACGGCAAAGCGCACGTTCGGCCGCTTCAGGCTGGCGATGTCGAGCGCATACACGCTTTCCGCCGGATAGAGAGTCAGCTGGTAGGCGTCCAGGTCGGCGATCAGGGCGGCGATATCGGGCTGGTCGGGCGATTCGATGGCGATGTGCATGGTGTGAACCGGGATGAGATGGCGGAGCCGCAATTGTAAACACGGGCGCCCTGCATTATTTGCGAACGATCGTACTTTATTGTGCTATTCTCATCGTCGATCCCAACACCCGCAGGAGGAAGTCATGATAGACGCTGTCATCGTATCGACCGCCCGGACCGCGCTGGCCAAGTCCTGGAAGGGCGCATTCAATATGACGCATGGCGCCACCCTGGGCGGGCATGTGCTGGCGGCAGCCATTGCGCGCGCCGGCATCGAGCCGGGCGAGGTCGAGGATGTGCTGATCGGCTGCGCCAATCCGGAAGGCGCCACCGGCGCCAATATCGCCCGCCAGATCGCTCTGCGCGGCGGCTGCCCGGTCGGCACGGCCGGTGTCACGGTCAACCGGTTCTGTTCGTCCGGGCTGCAGACCATTGCGCTGGCGGCCCAGCGCATCATCGCCGGCGAAGGCGATATCTATGCCGCCGGCGGGGTTGAATCGATCTCTTGCGTGCAGCAGGAAATGAACACCCACATGCTGGCCGAAGTCTGGCTCAAGGAGCACAAGCCAGCGCTGTACTGGCCGATGCTGCAGACGGCCGAAACGGTCGCCAGGCGCTACGGCATCGGCCGCGAGCGCCAGGACGAATACGGCGTGCGCAGCCAGCAGCTGGCCAGCGCGGCCCAGGCGGCGGGGCGCTTCGCTGCCGAGATCGTGCCGATGACGACCGTCATGGGCGTGGCCGACAAGGCGTCCGGCATGCTGCTCTCGCGTGAGGTGACGATCGCCGCCGATGAAGGCATCCGCGCCGACACCACGTATGAAGGCGTATCCAAAATCCGCACTGCGCTGCCCGGCGGCGTCATTTCGGCCGGCAACGCCAGCCAGTTTTCCGACGGCGCTTCGGTGGCCATCGTCATGAATGCCCGCAGCGCCGAGGCGCGCGGCCTGCAGCCGCTCGGCGCGTTCCGCGGCTTTGCCGTCGCCGGCTGCGAACCCGACGAGATGGGCATCGGCCCGGTGTTCGCCGTCCCCAGGCTGCTGCGCAAAGCCGGCCTGTCGGTCGACGACATCGGCCTGTGGGAATTGAACGAAGCCTTTGCCGTGCAGGTGCTGTACTGCGCCGACACGCTCGGCATTCCCATGGAACGCCTGAACGTCAACGGCGGCGCCATTGCGGTTGGCCACCCGTATGGCGTGTCGGGCGCGCGGCTGGTCGGGCATGCGCTGCTCGAAGGCAAGCGGCGCGGCGTCAAGTACGTGGTGGTCACGATGTGTATCGGCGGCGGCCAGGGCGCGGCCGGCCTGTTCGAGGTGCTCTGAACGCTGTATCCTGTTCAGTCTTCTCAACTCGCAGGAAAGCCAAGCAATGATCAAGCACATCGTCATGTGGAAACTGAAGGATTTCGCCGAAGGCAAAGACCGCGCGGCCAACGCGCTGGAGATGAAGCGCCGCCTGGACGAATGCGCCAGGCTGTCGGCCGGCACCCTGGCGTTCGAAGTGGCGATCGCCCAGCCGGGTCTGGAAGCGACCTACGACGTGGTACTGTACTCGGAATTCACTGACCGCGCGGCACTGGCGGAATATTCGGACCACCCGGTCCATCAGGCAGTCAAGCCATTCATCGGCGCCGTGCGCAGCGAGCGCCAGTGCATGGACTACGAAGTTTAAAGGAGGCGCATGCGCACGACCCAGGAACTGTTTTCATTGGCCGGTAAAACCGCGCTGGTCACGGGAGGCTCACGCGGCCTCGGATTGCAGATGGCCGAAGCGCTGGGCGAGCAGGGCGCCACCCTGGTCCTGTCCAGCCGCAAGCAGGCCGAACTTGACGCCGCGCTAGCCCACCTGGCCGCGCGCGGCATCCAGGCCACGGCCATTGCCGCCGACCTGTCGCAGGAGGCGCAGATCGCGCCGCTGGTCGGCGAGGCGATGCGCCGGCTCGGCCACATCGATATCCTCATCAACAACGCCGGCGCCAGCTGGGGCGCGCCGGCCGAGGATTATCCGCTCGAAGCGTGGGACAAGGTGATGAACCTGAACGTGCGCAGCATTTTCCTGGTCAGCCAGACGGTGGGCAAGCTGTCGATGATCCCGCGCCGCTATGGGCGCATCGTCAACATCTCCTCGATCGCCGGCCTGCTGGGCAATCCGCCGGGCACCATGCAGACGGTGGCCTACAACACGTCCAAGGCGGCGGTGATCAACTTTACCCGCACTTTGGCGGGCGAGTGGGGCCGCTACGGCATCACGGTCAATTCGATCGCGCCGGGCTTTTTCCCTTCCAAAATGACTAAAGGCGTGCTCGATACCTATGGCGCGGACCAGTTGGCCAAGGACGCGCCGTTGGGCCGCATCGGCGACGACGAGGACCTGAAAGGCGCGGTGGTGCTGTTCGCCTCCGATGCCGGCAAACATATCACCGGCCAGACGCTGGCGGTGGACGGCGGCGTGACGGCCGTATGAACTATCAGCGCATGGTACTGGCGGCGCGTCCGCGCGGGCAGGTCGCGCCCGAGCATTTCCGCCTCGAAACGGTGCCGGTGCCCGAGCCGCTGGATGGCCAGGTGCTGGTGCGCAATCACTACCTGTCGGTCGATCCATACATGCGCGGGCGCATGAGCGAAGCGAAAAGCTACGCCGCGCCGCAGCCGCTGGGCGAGACCATGATCGGCGCCACGGCGGGCGAGGTGGTGGCCTCGAAGCACCCCAAGTTTGCCGTCGGCGACCAAGTGGTCGGCATGCTG
>CBFGOU010000341.1:0-5496 GCA_965650445.1 uncultured Oxalobacteraceae bacterium
CCCCTTCGTAGGCGCCGGGAATGCCGGCGCGGGCCAGCTGCGCGGCCATTTCGCGTCCGCGCGCGTCGCGCCCGTTGCGGGTGGCGGCCAGTCCTTGCAGCAGCACCGGGTTGGTTTCGTCGACCTGCAAACCGACGATGTGCACGGTTTCGCTGGCCCAGGTGATCGAAATCTCGACCCCGGCCACGAAGCGCATGCCCAGCGCCAGCGCCGCTTCGCGCGCACGCCCGACCCCGCCGACTTCATCGTGGTCGGTCAGGGCCCACACGTTCACGCCCGCCTTGTGCGCGTACTTCGCCACGGCGGCCGGAGCCAGTACCCCGTCGGATACGTTGGAATGGCAGTGCAGATCGACGTTCGGCAAACTCGGCATACTCAATAAAACACGCCCAGCGGCGCGAGGATTCGACAAGCCTTCATTGTACGCTGCCCGCGCCGGATCGTTTTTACGGCGTCATGATTCGCTCAGGAAATCTTCCAGTAGTTGCGCCAATGCCTCGGGTTGGTCGTGATGGAGCATGTGACCAGCGTCCAGCATCATGTGCGGCGTGACATGCCGCACATGGGCGAGGCGGCGGTCGACCTCGGCGCGCGCCTGTTCCTTCGGCCCCATCCATAGCCACATATTGGTGTCTTCCGCTTCCACCCACAGCACCGGGGCGGTGATGTTCTTCCAGCAGGCCAGCACTTCCTCGACCTGGTATAGCAGCGGGCCCGGCTGCTTGTGGGCGGGATCGCCGAGGATCTCCCATTCGCCCGCTTCATTTTGCGCCGCCCAGTGGCGCGACAGAAACGCGGCGCGCTCATCGGACAGGCGCGGGTTGGTTTTCTGCAAGCGCGCGGCGACCGCCTCCGCGCTGGGATAGCTGCGCAAGGTGGCGGGCTCGCGCAGGCCGTCGAGCCAGCGGCGCAACTGGCCTGGCGCCTGCGCCGGTGTGGCCGCCTTCAGGCCGAACCCCTCCAGGTTGATCAGGCGGCGTACCCGTTCGGGCCGCACGCCCGCGTACAGGCTGACGACATTGCCGCCCATGCTGTGACCGAGCAGGTTGACCGCTTCGCCGGGCGCGTAATGGTCGAGCAGCGCGTCGAGGTCGGCCAGGTAGTCGGGAAACCAGTAGGTGTCGGCCTGCGACCAGTCCGACAGGCCGAACCCGCGCCAGTCCGGGGCGATCACGTGCCACTCGTTTTTGAGGCAATCGACCACGAACTGAAAGGAGGCGGCCACATCCATCCAGCCGTGCACCATGAACAGCTTGGGTGCGCCCTGCCGGCCCCACTGGCGCACGTGGGTGCGCAGGCCGCGGATGGGAACAAATTCGGAGCGGGATGGAAGCATGGCAACCTCGGACTGGACAATGAATCGAACGACCGTTCGCATTATACCGGCGTGTTGAATTCCTGCTCGACATCCCCATTTCCAAGCGATGCCGCCGGCAACACGGGCGACGGCGTAAAATATCGGCTTTCCCCTCCACTCTTTCCACAGCGATCACCATGGCAATTTACCAACTGGGCGACGACGCGCCCGAGATCGACGCATCCGCCTACGTGGCCGACGCCGCCACGGTGATCGGCAAGGTCACGCTGGCGGAAAACACCTCGGTGTGGCCGGGCGTAACGCTACGCGGCGACAACGAGCGCATCACCATCGGCGCCGGCAGCAATGTGCAGGAAGGCACGGTGATGCACACCGACATGGGCTACCCGCTGACCATCGGCAGCCACGTCACCATCGGCCACCAGGCCATGCTGCATGGCTGCACGGTGGGCGACGGCGCGCTGATCGGCATCCAGGCGGTGGTGCTCAATGGCGCGAAGATCGGCAAGGGATGCCTGGTCGGCGCCGGCGCCCTGGTCACGGAAGGCAAAGAATTCCCGGACCATACGCTGATCATCGGCGCGCCCGCCAAGGCGGTGCGCACGCTCACGGCGGACGACCTCGCCAAGCTGGAAGCCAACGCCGCCAATTACATCGCGCGCGCCCAGCTGTTCAAGACGGCACTCAAGAAAATTGGATAAGACATGACTTCAACGACCAGCAACGACACCCTGCAGAAATTCATCTTCGACAACGCCGCCGTGCGCGGCGAGTTTGTCGAGATCTCCGACACCTGGCGCGAAATCCAGAACCGGCACGCTTACCCGCCGGCCGTGCGCAAGGTGCTCGGCGAGATGGTGGCGGCGGCGGCGCTGCTGTCGGCCAATCTCAAGTTCAATGGCGCCATCGTCATGCAAATCCACGGCGACGGGCCGGTGCGTTTGCTGGTGGTCGAGTGCGATTCCGAACTGCGCCTGCGCGCCACCGCCAAGGTGGCCGAAGGCGCCGAGGTGGCGGACGACGCCGACCTGAGCAGCATGCTCAACGCCACCGGGCATGGGCGCTTTGTGATCACCCTCGATCCGCTCGACAAGGTGCCGGGCCAGCAACCCTATCAGGGTATCGTGCCGCTGGACGGGGCCGACATGGCCACCGTGATCGAAAACTATATGCTGCGTTCGGAGCAGATGGACACGCGCCTGTGGCTGGCGGCGGACAACGCCGTCTCGCGCGGACTGCTGCTGCAAAAACTGCCGCGCCACAGCGGCAAGGATGATCAGCGCGCGCAGGCGAGCGAAGAGGAAGACCTGGAAACCTGGAACCGCGCCGTGGTGCTGGCGTCGACCCTGAAGCAGGATGAGCTGCTCACGACCGACATCGAAACCCTGATGAACCGGCTGTTTTGGGAAGAAACCATTCGCGTGTTCGAACCGGCCCATCCGCAATTTCATTGCAGCTGCACGCGCGAGAAAGTCGGCAATATGCTCAAGATACTGGGCAGCGCGGAAGTCGAGTCGGCCCTGTCCGAGCTGGGCCAGTTGGCGATCAATTGCGATTTTTGCGGCAAGCATTACGCCTTCGACAAGGTCGACTGCGCACAATTGTTTGCCAGCAGCGCGCCCGTCGAGGCGCTGCTGCCGGCCAGCGATGTGAAGCATTGACCGCGACACCGTCATGCACCGCGTATGGCAGTGCCGGATCTGATCGAGCTAGAACGAATGGAGCGGGACTGCACGCCGGGGAAACGCTATAGCGAAAAAACACCGCAGGTACGAATGGCGGTGTTTCTTAAGCAGCCCGTCGCTTAGTTATTCAGCAGCACCTGAGCGATGATCCCGGTGGCGAGCGCAACGAGCACGTAATCATTCCCGGCGCGTACCCAGTGCGTGCCGCGCGGTGGCGCGCTCAGGTTGTAGCGGTGCCAGTCGCTGACGACGTAGCGGTCGCTGTAGTACGTGCCGGGCAGGCGTCGACCCTGGTACAGATCATTGCGCGGACCGGCGCCGCGGCGGCTGTAGCTGCCATAGACCGGTTCCTGGCGCCCTTCCCGCTGGCGCTCGGTATGATCGCGGCGGTGATCGTCACGATGGTCGTTGTCGTAGCGGCTATCGCGATCATAACGATTGTCGCGCTGGACCTGCCCGTCGCGCTGGCTGCGGTAATCGCCGCCGTACTGTTGCGCGAAGGCGGAAGAAGCCGAGCCCAGACAAACGGCGGCAACGGCAAACACGATGGCTTTGGTAGTCATACTTGCTCCTGTGGTCAGATAAAACGCAAGGCGTTTCGACAGTCCCGCAAGAGTTCTGCTCCTTCTGGGACATGGAGAACAATACGTTCGTCCATGTATGTATTAAACCCCGGAAGCCATGTACAACCTAGCCGACTTCAGTAAGAAGTGTTACAGGACAATACTGGCCAATGCCGCCTGCAAGCCGGGATAGCGGAAGCTGAAACCGCTGCCGGCCAGGCGCGCGGGCACCACGCGCTGGCCTTCCAGCAGCAGATCGGCCTGTTCGCCCAGGACCAGGCGCATTGGCCAGGCGGGCGTGGGCATGAAGCAAGGGCGGTGCAGGAGCGTGGCTGCAACCTTGCTGAACTGCTTCTGCGGCACACTCTCGGGCGCGGTGAAATTGAAGGCCCCGCCCTCCTGATGGCGCCACACATGCGCGATGGCGCCGATCAGGTCGTCGACATGGATCCACGACAGCCATTGGCGCCCATCGCCCAGAGCGCCGCCCAGGCCCAGCTTGATCGGCAAGAGCATCATCGGCAGCGCGCCCTGCGTGCCCAGCACCAGCCCGAAGCGCATGCAGGCCACCTTGACGCCGAATGCCGCCGCGCCCGACGCGGCCTGTTCCCACTCGCGGCACAGGTCCGACATGAACATTGCCCGCGCAGGCGCATCCTCGGTGAGGCTGCGGTCGTCGCCGCGCGCCTGCACGCCGTAGTAGCCGATCGCCGAGGCCGACAGCAGCATGGCGGGCTTGTGGTCGGCACTGGCCATCCAGTTGACCAGCTTGCGCGTCAGTCCGATCCGGCTGGCGCGCAAGCTTGCCTTGCGCGCCGCGCTCCAGCGCCAGCCGAGAATGCGCGCGCCGGCCAGATTGATCACCACGTCGAAGCGGCGCGACGGTGGCAACTGGTCCAGACTGGCAACGCACTCGACGCGGCCGTCAAACATCCATGCCGCCGCGCGCGGCTGGCGGGTAAGCAGGGTGACGCGGTGCTGGTCGGCCAGCAAGGCGCGCACCAGGCGCTGGCCGATGAAGCCGGTTCCTCCAGTGACCAGCACGCTGGAAGCGGTATCGCTGAAGTGCACGCGCGGCGCCTCGTGCCGCCCGATGGCGCGCGCGGCCAGCGCGTCGCGAATTGCCGACATGCCGACACCGACGCCGCACAGCGCAAGGAAGGCGCCCAGCAAACCGTTGGGATGCCATGCCAGCGCAGTGGGCAAGGCCAGCCACGCGGGCGCGTCCAGTGCGAGCAAGGCGAGAAAGGCGCCACCATTGATCGCCAGAACCGTATGCGTGACGCGCTCGGTCGCTGGCAACAGGCGCGTGCGGTCCTCGACCACGAAATCCCACAAGGTCAGGCCGATCTCGACGGCGAATACCACGATGACGGCAACTGCCCACCAACCGTGAAACTGCCATGACGACAGACCGATGAACAGCGCGCTGTACAGCGCCGCGCGCAGTGCGTGGATCGCCAGTTCCGTGCGCGCCGTGTCGCGCCGGGGCAGCGCTTCGGTCAGCTCGTGGTGGTAGACAGTATCGAAAGCGCCCAGGCAGCCCTGTGCCGCCATCAACTGCAAGGCGAGATGATGCGTGTTCATAATTCACCTCCGATACGACCAGCATCGCGATCCTTGCCGAAGTCGATATAGCTTAGATAGACAAGCGGCGGCACCATCAGCGCCAGGGCGACCGCGTCGATCCACACGTGCACCACGGCACCGGCGCGCAGCGAGATCAGCATGTCTTGCGGCGCCCACACTGCCAGGCCGGCCAGCAAGGCTATCCACGCGGCGGTGCTGCGCTCGCGGTTGCCGATCCAGACCAGCCCCGCCACGCCGGCCCAGCCGCTGAAGCCGTAGCTTGCCGCCAGCCACAGCGTGGGCAGGAACATCACCGTGTTTTCCAGGGTGTTCATCTGCACCCGGTAAGCGCGCTCGAACG
>CBFGOU010000342.1:0-5478 GCA_965650445.1 uncultured Oxalobacteraceae bacterium
AGGACAGGCGTTGCAGGACCAGCTGGTCGCCCGCGAGCCGGGCGCGCAGCTGGCAGTTGCGCAGCTTGACGCCCTGGTCGGTCCAGCGCACCGCCAGCTTGTCGCCGTTGATGTTGCCGTTCAGGGTAGGCGCGCCGACCGTGCCGGCACCGGTCACGTCCAGCTTGAGCGCGCCATCGAGCTCCAGGCCGGGCAGCTCGGCCAGCGGCGCGAGCCAGGCGATGGAACCCATGTCGGCGCTGGCGGTGAGCTTGAGCGGGCTGGCGTTGCCGAGCCGGCCATCGAGCATGGCCGCGGTGGCGTCCACCTGTGCGGTGCCGGCGCGAGCGCCGTCGATCCGGGCCTGCATGCGCAGGGCGCCGCCGGCCACGTCGGCGCGCAGGTCCAGTGTGCGCAAGCCCAGCACCACCGGCACGTCGACCCCGGCGATGAGGTCGCCGCGTTCGCGGAATACGTGCACCATGCCTTTCAGGATGGGCGCGGCGCCGGCCGCAGGCGCGGCCTGCAGGTCGAGCTCCCACTGGCCGCCCAGCGCCAGGTCGCCGCGCATGGTGTCGGCGATCGCCGGCGAGAACTGCGCCAGGTACTGCAGCGGCACGCCGGCGGCCACGCCTTTGCTGGTCCAGCGTGGCCCGTTCTTGTCGAGCGACTGGATGTTAACGCTGCCGTTGGGCAGGGCGATGACGGCATTGCCCAGCGCGAGCTGCTGCGGCCTGGCCAGGCCCATGACTCCACTGCCGGGAGCGCCAGTCACCTTCAGCGCGACCGGTGCCTGCAGGGTGAAGCCGTAGCGGCCCTTGTTCTGCAAGGTGCCGATGGTGCCGCTCCAGCTGCTGCCGTTCCAGCCGCCGCGCACCTCGGCCACGGTGTCGATGGCTTCGCCGCGGGCGCTAAAGTGAATGGCGTGATCGGCGCGGGTGCCGCTCGAATGCAGGCGCGCAGCGGCCAGTCCGGGTTCGTCGGCCAGCGCGTAACCGGTCAGCTCGATGTCGGCCACCAGCGGGTCGGCGCCGCCCTGCCCGGCGCCGAGATTGACGCTGGCGCGCAGCGCGTTGATCTTGTGGCGGCCCGGCAGCTTGAGTTTGGCGCCGTCCAGGGTGGCCGTCAGCGACGGTGCTTCGACGGTGCCGGTCAGGGTGCCGCTGCCGCGCAGCGCGCCGCCGAAGTCGGGGCCGAATGCCTGCAGCTGGGGCGCGTCGATGCGCCAGTCGAGCCGGTCGGCGCGCAGGCCGTAGCCGCCTTTTGCCGCGACCAGGTTGAGGCCGACGTGCAGGTCGACGTCGGTGTCCGCGATGTGCCGGCTGTCGGCGCTCAGTTTGGCGTGGCCCCACAGCGGCGCGTTCGACAGCGTCGAGGGGGCCAGCGCCACGTTCATGGCGCCGCGCCATGCCGCGCCCAGGCGGCCGTTGACGTCGAACTCGCCGTTGACGTCGCCCGCCATGGGCGAGCCGAAGGCGGCCGGGTTGAGCGCCCTGGCGGTGCCGCTGGCCTTGATGTCGACGGCGTGCGCGGGGCCCATGGCCGCTTCGCCGCTGACATGCAGCGCGCCCTTGTTGCTGGCGCGGGCGGCCTTGGCCCAGCCGAGTCCTTTGGCGTCGGCCGCAAAGGTGGTGCGCGGCTGCGCCATGGTGCCGCTGACGACACCGCTGGCGCTTACGCTGCCATACAGGTCGGCGCGCGCCAGCGACAGGTCGCGGCCGTCGACCTGCCACAGCAGCCGTTCGCCCGGCAGGCCGAAGGCGCCGCGGATATCGGCGCTGTTCTTGCCGAGCGCCAGAGTGGCGGCCAGGTTGCTGACGTGCCTGGCGTCGGCGTTGAGCTTGCCCTGGCCCGATAGCGGCTGGTTGAACAGGCGGCTGGGCTGGAGCGCGAAGTCGGCGGCCACCCGCCAGTCCGGCACCAGCGCGCCGCTGGCGTTGATGCCGGCATTGATGTCGGCCACCGGATAATCGCCGAACGAGGCGGGATTGAACTTGCTGGCGCTGGCGTTGAGTCTGAAGGCTTTGTCGCGGTCCAGGCCCAGCATGCCGGTCAGGCGCACGCTGCTGCTGCCGGCGGCGATGCGCGCCTGCTGGATTTCGATCACATTGCTGGCCAGGGTGGCGCGGGCGTCGAGCCGCATGCCCTGGTCGGCCAGCTGCGCTTCCAGCGTTTGCACCTGATGGTCGCTGGCGATGCGGATATCGCCGGCGATGCTGGTGGCTTTCATGGTGCTGTAGAGCTGGCGCAGATCGAGGCGGTCGGTGTGCAGCGCGAAGCTGGCCATGCCGATGCCTTTGGGCGCGCGTTCGACGCCGCCGCTGCCGGTGAACTTGCCGGCCGCGCCGAGGTCGGCCACCACGTCGGAAACGCGCAGCGCATCGAGGTTGCCGTCCAGGCGTCCACGCAGGGAGCGCAGCGGCAGGCGCTGCTTGTCGACCGGACCGAGTTCGCCCTGGTTGGCGATGGCGACCTGGCCGGCGACGGTGCGGTCGGGGCGGATGCTGGCGTCCACGTCGATCGACAGGTCGGCCGAGGGCAGGCCAGGGCTGAAAATGTCCGGGTTGATGTTCTTGCCGTGGATGGACAGCGCCTGCAGCGGGATGGGCGCGAACGGCGATACGGTCAGCCTGGCCTGGCCCGCCGCCTTGCCGGCGCTGGCGTCGGCGGTCAGGATGGTGGTGGCGAGGTCGCCGCCGGCCCGCAGGTTCAGGCGCGCCGGCGGTTTGCCGCCCGCCTGGCTCAAGCTGGCGTTGGCCTTGAGCTTGAACGGTCTGGCGGTCTCGATGCTGCCTGCGGCGCGCGCCAGTCCCCACGGCGTGGCCGCGCTGCCGTCTTCCAGCACCCAGCTGCGCTTGTCGCTGCGCAGCTTGAAGCGTACGTCGGCGATCCCGGTGGCGGCCTTGCTGCCCGGCTGGGTCATGATCAGCCTGGCGATGCGCGCATCGTTAATCGCCAGCGCGAACGGCGGCGCCAGCGAGGCCGGCATCTTGGCCGGTTCGCTTTCCTTGAGCGTGTCCATGCGCAGCTGGGCCACGTGCAGCTGGCTGATCGCGATGCCCTTTGAGAGGTACTGCCAGGGCGACCAGTCGATGTCGATATTGTCGGCCGTGACCAGCTGTTCGGGCGTGCGGTAGACCGCGTGCCCGATGTGCATGGCGCCGTACAGCGAGCCGCTCACGCCGCTCACCACGATCCTGCCGCCGCTGGCCGCGGCGACCTTTTGCACGATGGTCTGCAGGGTGGTTTCGCGGCCCAGATACCAGTAGGCCGCGCCCAGCATGGCGCCGGTGACGGCCACGCCGATGGCCACGCGTTTGGGCCAGCGGCGCGCTCGCGCCGGCGGGACTGGGGTGTCGTCGGTCGTCATCAGAATGTGAAGCCCAATGAGAAGTGCAGGTGGAAGCGCTTGACCGCCTGGCCGTAGGCGACGTCGACGTTGATCGGGCCGACCGGGCTGCGCCAGCGCGCGCCCACGCCGTAGCCGGATTTGGGTTTCAGTTCGCGGATCGAGTCGGCCGCGTTGCCGGCGTCGTAGAAGAAGGCCACGCCCCAGGGCGGCTTGAACCAGTACTGGTATTCGGCGCTGCCGGTGAGCAGGTAGCGTCCGCCGACGATGGCTTCGCCCTGGCGCACGCCCAACTGCTGGTAGCCGTAGCCGCGCACCGACTGGTCGCCGCCGGCGCGGAACAGGAAGGTGCTCGGCACGCCATCCTTCCGGGCCGAGGCCAGCGCGCCGGCTTCGCCGCGCAGGATCAGGGTGCCTTGCGGTCCCATCGGGCGGTAGTTGACGAAGCGCGTGCTGGCGCGGATGAAGCGCTCGTCGGTCAGGATCGGCAGCAGGGCGCCGCCGATCTGCCAGTTGAGCACATAGCCCTTGGTCGGCTGCAGCAGGTTGTCGAGCGCGCGCTTGGTCACGCTGTAGGTGAGCGGCACGCTCTGGCTGCGCTTGCCGGCCAGCGGCTGGCCGGCCACCGAGCGCTGTTCGCTCAGGTATTCGAGCGACAGGCTGCGTTCCAGGCGCGGGCTGCCCCAGGCGCGCCGCGCGGCGAGGGTGGCCACCGCCAGCGTTTCGCCCTGCACGTCGGTGCGCTCGAAACCGGCGCCGAAGCTGTCGTTGTAGCCCTTCGGGGTGGTCGGGAAGTAGAAGTCGGCGCGCGCGGCCTGGCGCTTCGATTCCATGATGATGTTGCTCTTCAGGCGCAGGCCCCATACGCTCAGGTCATCGTAGCTGACCTGGGTGCGCGCGCCGGTATTGGTCGAGTAACCGACACCGGCCGAGACGTTCTTTTGCTTGTTCTCGGTGACGTGCACCACCACCGGCAGGATCTGCGGATTGGCCGGCGGCGCTTTGGGCCGGGCCGGGCCGGCCTGTTCGATGCTGTCGATCTCCTGGTCGAGCGCGGCGCCCATGTCGGCCGCCACTTCCACGCCGCTGAAGTAGCCGGTGTCCTGCAGGCGCGCCTGGAACGCTTGCAGGGCCGCCTCGCTGTATTCGTCGCCCGGCTTGATGTCGTTGAGGTTGCGGATGATGGTGGGCGAATAGCGCTTCAGGCCTTCGATGCGCAGCTCGCCGAAGCGCGCCTCGGGGCCGCTGTCGAGCACCACGCGCAGCAGGGCGCGGCGCACGTCGGGATCGACCACGGCCTGGTGCTCGGTGATCTGGGCGCTGCATCACCTGGCGCAGCAGGTTGCGCTTGGACGCTTCCCAGTCGGCCATGCGGAAGCGCCGCCCGACCGGCAGGCCCCAGCGGCTGCGCAGCTCGGCCGCGTCGAACGGGCGGGCGGCCGCATCGAGCGGCTCGAAGCCGGTCAGCACCAGGTCGACGTCGCCCACCAGCACCGGCAGGCCGGGATCGACGATCACCCGCGCCACCGGCACCGGCACGCTGGTATCGAGGCCGGCGCTGATGCGCGGCGAGTAGTAGCCTTCGGTGGCGATCAGGGTCTTGGCCTGCTCGGGCGTCTCCTTGATGAGGCGCTGCAGCTGGATCAGGTCGAGGCGCGGATTGTCCTGCCAGCGCACCAGGTCGAGATTGTCTTCGAGCAGCCGTTCGAGACGGCGGGGAGCGTCGATGCGTACGGTGTACCTGACGGCCTGGGCCTGGACGGCGCCGGCGGCAAGGCTGGCGCACACGCTGATGGCGATTTGTGCCAAAATTCGTGGACGCCGGGAAGCCAGGATGCAGGGTGGGGAAACTGCCAGAAACATGTTGCTCCATTCTTGAAAACGCTCGAAGCATCTTACCGGAACGGCCAGAACGATGGCGAACACTTAACAACTTTGGAAATTCAACAACACATGCATGCAGACAGCGCCCTGGTCCTCTTTAGCGGCGGGCAGGATTCCACTACTTGCCTGGCATGGGCCCTGAACCGCTACGGGCGGGTGGAGACGATCGGCTTCGATTACGGCCAGCGCCACGCGGTCGAACTGGCGGTGCGCCCAAGCGTGCTCGATGGCGTGCGCGCCTTGAAGCCGGAGTGGAACAGCCGGCT
>CBFGOU010000343.1:0-5465 GCA_965650445.1 uncultured Oxalobacteraceae bacterium
TGCTGCAGCGGGATGCGCCACTGCCAGCCGGCGCTCCTGGCAGTGGCTTTCGTGTAGGGTGTGAGCTGGTCGACTTTGGCGCACGGTACCGCCTGCGCGCTGTTGCACGGCAGCAGATCGCTCCAGTCGTCGTAGCCGGCCTTGAGCGCGCCTTCGATGAGCAGGGCGCGAAAGCCCGAGCAGTCGATGAACAGGTCGCCATCGATGCGGCGGCCGTCGCGCAGCTTGACGGCGCTGATGAAGCCGTCTTCGGGGCGCTGCTCGACTTCGGTGATCATGCCTTCGATGCGCTGCACGCCGCGCTGCATGGCGTAATCGCGCAGGTAGGCGGCGTACAGGCCGGCGTCGAAGTGAAAACCGTAGGAATAGGCGTTCGCCGCCGACGCCTGCTCGCCCGACGGCGGGGTAAAGCGCAGGTTGCGCGCCATCACCGTCGACATCGACCAGTCCTCGAACGAGGGCATGTTCTGCGCCAGTTTCGACAGGCGCAGCCAATACATGTGGGGCGAGCGGTTGTCGATGGCCGGGCCGAAGTCGCCGAAGCCGTGGAAGAAACGGTTGCCGAGCTGGCCCCAATCCTTGAATTCGATGCCGAGCTTGAAGGTGGCCTGGGTCTTCTTGATGAAGTCCACGCCGTCCAGGCCCAGCGCGCCGTTGTAAACGCGGATGGTCGGCAAGGTCGCTTCGCCCACGCCGATGGTGCCGATCTCGGGCGACTCGACCAGGACGATCTCGCACGTCTTGCCCAGCAGCTGCGCGAGCGGCGCCGCGCTCATCCAGCCGGCGGTGCCGCCGCCCACGATCACGATCTTGCGGATGTTCTTTCCTGCCATGCCTGCCTCCATGTTTGCCGCGCCTGTAGGCGTCTTGATGGGCAGGAAGTATAACCCTTCGCCACGCGCGCCAGACCGGCTTTTTTGGCTGAGATAGCTCAACGACACGGCGGGAACCCGCCACAACCGTGGAACCGGCGGCAAGGCGGACCGGTCATAACCAACAGTCAGCTACCGCACGCCTTTGCCGTGCACGTCCACCGGAGGAATTTCCATGCATGTTCAACAATCCGTCTTCGCCCACGCCGCGCCGCGCGCGCTGCTGGCCATCTGCCTGATCACCAGCCTGCAAGGCTGCACCTGGATCAAAAGCCATATGCCGTCCAGCATGGGGGGCACGCCCACCGAGGCGCCCTCCTCCTCGTCCTCAGGCAGCGCGGCACCGGCCGCCCCGGGCGATGGCGCGTCGGCCGCGCCGGCTGGCAATTCGGGGACGTCCCCGGTCAGCACCCCGGTCAGCACACCGGGCGGCGCGCCGGCCAGCCCGCCGCCCGCGCAGTAAGGGCGCGGGGGCAGCGGCCCGCATCGCGGTCAGGAAGGCAAACCGAGCGATTTTTTCTGCAGGCGGATCAGGTCGGCAATGCCGGCCTGCGCCAGGTCGAGCAGGCGGTTCATGCCGGCGCGGTCGAAGGCCACGCCCTCGGCCGTGCCCTGCACTTCAATGAAATGGCCGGCGTCGGTCATGACGACGTTCATGTCAGTGTCGCAGCCGGAATCTTCCACGTAGTCGAGATCGAGCACCGGCATGCCCTGGTACACCCCGACCGACACGGCCGCCACGAAACTCTTGACCGGCACCGCGCCGATCAGGCCGCGTGCGGCCAACTGGCTGAACGCGTCATACGCGGCCACCATTGCACCGGTGATGGAGGCGGTGCGGGTGCCGCCATCGGCCTGGATCACGTCGCAGTCCAGGTGCAGGGTGCGCTCGCCGAAGGCTTGCAGGTCGAAGGCGGCGCGCAGCGAGCGCCCGATCAGGCGCTGGATTTCCTGGGTGCGGCCGGCCTGCTTGCCGCGCGCCGCTTCGCGGTCCATGCGCGTATGGGTCGAACGCGGCAGCATGCCGTATTCGGCCGTCAGCCAGCCCTGCCCCTTGCCCTTCAAAAAGCCCGGCACCTTGTCTTCGATGCTGGCGGTGCAGATCACCTGGGTGTCGCCGCATTCGATCAGCACCGAGCCTTCCGCATGCTTGGTAAATTGGCGGGTCAGGCGGATGCCGCGCAACTGGTCGACGGTCCGTCCGCTCGGGCGCTGTTCAAATGTCATGGTGATCCTTTTTCCGATGTCTAAATACTTATTTTAAAACCTGGGACGATTTTTCGATGGCGCCGCGAATCTCGGCGATCGCCTTTTCGATTTCGTCGTCATTGAAGGCGTCGAAATCGACCGGCGCTTCCGGCTCGGGCGTGCTCTGGATGGTGGTGCTGACCAGGTTATCGGGCAGCATCATGGTCGAGATGACCGCGGCCATGTCCTGCGTGACCGTGATGGGCGTGTCGGCTTCGGCGCTGCCCTGCCACATGATGGCCAGCGCGGTGGTGTTGTCGCTCCTGTCGCCGGCCAGGGTGGTGGCGCTGGCGACCATTTCAGGCACCGCCCGCACGATGGTCTGGGTACTCAGGCACCGCACGATGTCGTCATCGGCGATCATCGACCACAGCCCGTCCGAACACAGCATGATCACGTCGCCGCTTTGCAGGCTGGCCTGGCGCGACACCTCCACCTTCGGCATCGACGAAGCGCCCACGCAGTTATACAGCTTGTTGCGGTCCGGATGGGTGGCGCGTTCGGCCGGCGTGGCCAGGCCCTTGTCGATCAGGTGCTCGATGTGCGAATGGTCGCGCGTGCGCCCCAGGATCTGGCCGCGCCGCAGCCAGTACAGGCGCGAATCGCCGCAGTGCGCCCAGATCGCCGTGTTGTGCTGAACCAGGCAGGCGACCACGGTGGTGCGCGGGGTTTCGGGCAGGTTGTTGGCGGCGCGGTAGCGGTGGATTTCGTGGTGCGCGGCCAGGAAGGCTTCTTCCAGAAAGCGCTCGGGCTTCTTCACGTAGGGCGCGGCCTGCTGCTGGAACATGCTCGACATGGTCTGCATCATGATGGTGGCGGCCATCTCGCCGCGCAGGTGGCCGCCCATGCCGTCGGCCAGCACCAGCAGCAGCGCGTCGCGGGTGAAGCTGTAACCCATGCGGTCCTGGTTGACCTTGCGTCCGCCGATATGGCTTTCCTGGTACACGGAAAATTGCATGCTTGTCTCCTGTTAGCCGCGTTTATCGGCTTTGCCGCGGCCCAGGCCGCCCAACCGCTCGACCAGGCCGCGCACCTGCCCTTTCATCCGGTCGAGCGCGCCCGGATGAAGGGGCGCCGGCATCGCCGCCTGCAGTTCTTTCTGTACCGCGAACAGGCTTTGCGGCCGTGCCAGCGGATCGAGCGCCAGGCAGCTTTCCACCATCGCCACCAGCTGCGCCGAATAGTGGGTGCGCAGCCGCTCGAAATAGGCGCCCATCTTGTCCTCGGTCTTGCGCTGGTCGGCCGGCTGCGGCGGCGCGCCCGCCATGCAGGCGAACATCGAGGCGCCGATGCTGTAAATATCCGACCATGGCCCCAGCTGCGAACCCTTGACATACAGTTCCGAGGGCGCAAAGCCCGGTGTGTACATGGGCGTGAGCTTGGGCACGTCGGCATTGATGGTCTGGCGCGCGGCACCGAAATCGAGCACGATCGGGGTGCCGTCGGTGCGCAAATAGATATTGGCCGGTTTCAGATCCAGGTGCAGCAGTTTATTGGCGTGCACTTCGCGCAAGCCGCTGCAGACCCCGATAAACACCTGGCGGATAAACGCCTCGCCCAATTTACTGCCCTTGCCGTGCACCCGCGCGATATGCTCCTGCAAGGAGTGGCCCGATTCATAGGCCATCACCATATACACGGTCTCATGGGCGCGGAAGAAGTTCACCACCCGCACCACGTTCGGATGGGCGATCAGCGCCAGCGCCCGGCCCTCCTCAAAAAAGCACTTGAGTCCAATGCGAAAAACGGGCAAATTAGCCTTGGCGATCACGGGAATGAGCTCGCCGGGCTGGCGCAGGGCCAGCGCGCTGGGCAGGTATTCTTTGATGGCCACCGCGCTGCCGTCGGCGTCATAGGCGAGATATACGATACTGAACCCGCCGGACGCAATTTTCTTTACAATGCGATATCCGGCAATTTCCAGCCCATCGGGCAAGGGAGCGTTGTTTTGTGCAGCCATGAGGGTTCCTTGCTTAACACGGCGATTGTGTGGATAAATCAGGCCTTTGTAAAGAAAAGATAAAACTCCGGGGACTCCATTGAGCATTTCTAGCATGACAGGTTACGCGGTAGCCACCAGCGAAAGCGCGGCGGGTACCCTCACCATCGAGATCAAGAGTGTCAATTCGCGCTTTCTCGATCTGCAGTTCCGCATCAACGATGACCTGCGCGCGCTGGAACCGGAACTGCGCGCCGCCATCATGGGCGCCATCACGCGCGGCAAGGTCGAAGCGCGCCTGAGCTTCGGGCGCAAGGTGGCCGGCGGTTCGCAAGTGCTGAACGCTGCCATTCTGGCCGACCTCGCGCGCCTGCAAACGGAAGTGACCAGGCATTTTGTGTCGGCGCCGTTGATGACGGTGGCCGAACTGCTGCGCTGGCCGGGGGTGATCGAAGAAGCCCAGGTTGGCCAGGAATCGCTGCAGGCCGACGTGGCGGCCCTGACCGCCAGGACCGTGGCCGCGTTCGTGGAAAGCCGCAAGCGCGAAGGCGCCGCGCTCGAAGCGACCCTGGTGGCGCGCATCGATGCCATGGAAGCCATCGTCAAACGCATCACCCCGCTGATTCCGCAGGTGATCGCCGCCTTCCAGCAAAAGGCCGTCGAGCGCATGCAGGAAGCCCTGGGGCTGGCCGGCAACGGCACCCCGTCGACCCTGACGCGCCAGGAAGCGTTCGAACGCATCCGCCAGGAAGTGACCTTGTACGGCATCCGCATCGACGTGGCCGAGGAACTGTCGCGCCTGTCGGCGCACCTGACCGAAACCCGCCACATCCTTAAAAAGGGCGGCCAGGTCGGCAAGCGCCTCGATTTCATGATGCAGGAGCTCAACCGCGAAGCCAACACGCTCGGCGCCAAGGCCTCCGTCAAGGAACTGGCCGACGCCTCGATGGAGCTCAAGCTGCTGATCGAGCAAATGCGCGAACAAGTCCAGAATCTCGAATAACCCGTAACTGAAGTCGCCCACGCGCCGGCGACAGCATGTATTGAAGGAAGCACCATGTCACCCCACACCGGATTTTCTGGCAGCCTGTTCGTTGTCGCCGCGCCATCGGGCGCCGGCAAGTCCACCCTGGTCAACGCCCTGCTGGCGCTGGAACCCGGTATCAAGCTGTCGATTTCGACCACCACCCGCGCGCCCCGTCCGGGCGAGCAGCACGGCCGCGAATACTATTTCACCACCGCCGACGACTTCGTCAAGCGCGCCGATGCCGGTGAATTCCTGGAATGGGCCGAGGTGCATGGCAATTATTACGGCACCTCGCGCCTGATGGTCGAAGAACAAATGAAGCTGGGCACCGACATCCTGCTCGAAATCGACTGGCAAGGCGCGCGCCAGGTGCGCAAGC
>CBFGOU010000344.1:0-5435 GCA_965650445.1 uncultured Oxalobacteraceae bacterium
CATCGTCGGCGCCAAGCTCAAGGGCAAGGTGGTCATCATCGACGACGTGGTCTCGGCCGGCACCTCGGTGCGCGAGTCGGTGCAGATGATCCGCGCCGCCGGCGCCGAGCCGTGCGCCGTGCTGATCGCGCTGGACCGCATGGAGCGTTCGGGCAAGGATGGCGAGCTGTCGGCCAATTCGGCGGTGCAGGAAGTGAGCCGCGAGTTCGGCATTCCCGTGGTCTCGATCGGGAATCTGGACGATCTGTTCAGCTATATCCAGGGCGAGCCGGAGCTGGCGCAGTACAAGGATGCCGTGGCAGCGTACCGCACACGCTACGGGATTTAAATGCTCGGCGGCGGCACGCCCGGCCGCCGCCCAGCTTTTGCGCAGCACTCCCAAGTGGAATACAATCCACTTTCAAGTGGGAGGGATGGTCATGAGTTCGATGGACCCCGCAATCGCGCCCCAGGGCACGCTACCGCCTGAGCTCGCGCGCTATGTGCGGGTGTTTCTGGCGCCGCCGCAGGAACGGATTCAGGGCATTCGCAACGGCATTTCGGCCAAAGAAGTGGGTGAACTGTCGGCCGCGATGGGGCGCACCCAGGAAGACATCATGGCCACGGTGGGCTTGTCGCGCACCACCGTGCACCGCAAGGCCCAGAAGGGGGAAATGCTCTCCCCCAACGAATCGGAACGCGTCATCGGCCTGCAGGCGCTGATCGGTCAGGTCAGCCACATGGTACCGGTCGAGGCGATCCGGGACGGTTTCGATCCCGCACGCTGGCTCGGCAGCTGGCTCGACCTGCCCCAGCCCGCGCTGGGCGCGGAACGGCCCGCCGCCTACATGGATACCATTGAAGGCCAGAAACTGGTGGCCAACCTGCTTTCTATGGCAGAGTCCGGCGCATTCGCATGAGATCGGGGCCTGCGGGTCGCAACCGAGCGGCCCGCGTCGTGCGCGGGTCCGGCGCGCCGGCCGCGCCCGCGCGCCTTCCCTTTCACCCGCGGGCCATCCTGCTACCATGAAAACGCTATGGCGCATCGCGGCCGTCACGCCCGCCTATACGGCCGACGACATGAGCGGCGCCAGCTCGAGCATGAGCGGCGGGCGCTGGAATTCGAAGGGCGTGCCGATGGTCTACACCGGCGAATCGATCGCCCTCACCGTGCTCGAAACACTCGTGCACATCCGCACCGGCGGCCTGCCCCTGAACCGCTATTTGGTCGAGATCCTGATTGCCCCACCGGTGTGGCAGCGCCGCACTGTTCTGAACAAGGCGCCGGTGGGCTGGGATGCGCAGCCATGGGGCTTCCCGAGCATGGCGGCCGGCAACGCCTGGAAGGCAGCGAACGTGTCGGCGCTGATGGTCGTGCCATCAGTGGTAGTTCCGGAAGAAAATTGTGTGCTGATCAACCCCGATCATCCGGACGCCGCCACGCTGCAGGTCAGGATGGTGCGCAAGTGGATGTACGACGCGCGCCTGTTCTGAGCGCCCGCCGCGCCTCGCCCCCGGCCTGTCCGGCGGCGTGGCGCGATCGAGCCAGGCTTACGACGCCAGTTTTTTCTTCAGCAGCTCGGTCAACTGCGCAGGATTGGCCTTGCCGCGCGAAGCCTTCATGGCCTGCCCGATCAGCGCATTGATCGCCGCCTCTTTCCCGGCACGGTACTCATTGACCGACTTCTCGTTGGCCGCCATCACGTCGTCGACGATCTTCTCCAGCGCGCCGGTATCGGAAATCTGGCGCAGACCTTTCTGGTCGATGATCGCATCGGCCAGGTTTTCGTCGCCCGACTTGGCTTCCCACATCGCCGCGAACACTTCCTTGGCGATCTTGTTGGAGATGGTGCCATCGGCGATGCGCTTTAACAGCAGGGCCAGTTGCGACGCTTCCACCGGGCTGTCGGCGATGTCGACGTTCTCGCGGTTCAGGGTCGAGGCGACGTCGCCCATCAGCCAGTTGGCCGCCGCCTTGGCGTTTTCCTTGCCGGCCTTGGCCACCACGGCCTCGAAATAATTGGCCATGTCCTTCGACGAGGTCAGGATCAGGCTGTCGTACTCGGGCAGCGCATAGTCGCCCACGAAACGCGCGCGCATCGCGCCCGGCAGTTCCGGCATGTCGGCCTTGACGCGGTCGATCCAGTCCTGGCCGATCACCAGCGGCGGCAGGTCGGGGTCGGGGAAGTAGCGGTAGTCCTGCGCGTCTTCCTTGCTGCGCATGGCGCGGGTTTCCTTTTTGTCCGGGTCCCACAAACGCGTGGCCTGCTGCACCTTGCCGCCATCTTCGATCAGCTCGATCTGGCGCCGCACTTCGTACGCGATCGCTTCTTCCATGAAGCGGAACGAGTTCAGGTTCTTGATCTCGCAGCGGGTGCCGAATTCCTTCTGGCCGACCGGACGCACCGAGACGTTGACGTCGCAGCGGAACGAGCCTTCCTGCATATTGCCGTCGCACACGCCCAGCCACATCACCAGCGAATGCAAGGCCTTGGCATACGCCACCGCTTCGGCCGAACTGCGCATCTCCGGCTCGGACACGATCTCCAGCCGCGGCGTGCCGGCGCGGTTCAGATCGATGCCGGTCATGCCGGCATAGTCTTCGTGCAGCGATTTGCCGGCGTCTTCTTCGAGGTGGGCGCGGGTCAGGTTGACCGTTTTGGTCTCGAACTTGCCGTCCTTTTCAAAGCCGAACGTGACCTGGCCGCCGATCACCACCGGTTCTTCGAACTGGCTGATCTGGTAGCCCTTGGGCAGGTCGGGGTAGAAGTAGTTCTTGCGCGCGAATACCGAATGCGGATTGATCTTCGCCCCGACCGCGAGGCCGAAGCGGATCGCGCGTTCGACCGCGCCCTTGTTCATGACCGGCAGCACGCCCGGCAGCGCCAGATCGACCGGGCTGGCCTGGGTGTTCGGTTCGGCGCCGAAGCGGATCGAGCTGCCGCTGAAGATCTTGGATGCGGTCGTGAGCTGAACGTGGTTCTCAAGACCGATGACGACTTCCCATTGCATATGAATCTCTCTTATCTGGTTAGATACCGGCAGGCGCGCGGGTGTGCCAGTCGGTCACCTGCTGGTACTGGTGGGCGATGCCCAGCAGCTTGGCTTCGGCGAAGTAGTTGCCGATGATCTGCAGTCCCACCGGACGCTTGCCGTTCTTTTCGCCGGCGCCGAACCCGCACGGAATCGACATGCCGGGCAGGCCCGCCAGGCTGGTCGACAGGGTGAAGATGTCGGCCAGGTAGTTGGCCACCGGGTCGTCGGTCTTCTCGCCCAGGTCCCAGGCCACGGTCGGCGCCACAGGGCCCATGATGACGTCGCACTGGCTGCCCAGCGCGCCCTGGAAGTCCTCGGCGATCAGGCGGCGGATCTTTTGCGCCTGCAGGTAGTAGGCGTCGTAGTAGCCGTGGCACAGCACGTAGGTGCCGACCATGATGCGGCGCTGGACTTCCGGCCCGAAGCCTTCGGCGCGGGTCTTCTTGTACATGTCCGACAGGTCCTTGTACTCGGCCGCGCGGTGGCCGTAGCGCACGCCGTCGAAGCGCGACAGGTTGGACGAGGCTTCGGCCGGGGCGATGATGTAGTAGACCGGGATCGACAGGCTGGTTTTCGGCAGCGAGATGTCGACCAGGGTGGCGCCCAGCTTGACGAATTCGTCGAGCGCGGCGCGCACGGCCTGTTCGACGTCGGCGGCCAGGCCGTCGCCGAAATACTCTTTCGGCAGGCCGATGCGCAGGCCGGCCAGCGGGGTGTTGAGCTCACGGGTAAAGTCTTCGCGCACGTTGCCCTGTTCGGCCGTCAGGCTGGTGGCGTCGCGCGGGTCGTGGCCGACCATTTCGCCCAGCAGCATGGCGCAGTCTTCGGCCGTCTGGGCGATCGGGCCGCCCTGGTCGAGCGAGGAGGCGAAGGCGATCATGCCGAAGCGCGACACGCGGCCGTAGGTCGGCTTGATGCCGGTGACGCCGCAGAACGAGGCCGGCTGGCGGATCGAGCCGCCGGTGTCGGTGGCGGTGACGGCCGGCGCCAGGCGCGCGGCGATCGCGGCGGCCGAGCCGCCCGAGGAGCCGCCCGGAACGGCCGTCTTGTCCCACGGGTTCTTGACCGCGCCGAAGGCCGAGTTCTGGTTCGACGAGCCCATGGCGAATTCGTCGCAGTTCAATTTGCCCAGGCTGACCATGCCGGCGCGGGCGAACTGGTCGACCACGGTGGCGTCGAACGGGCTGGTGTAATTGGCCAGCATCTTGGAGCCGGCGGTGGCGCGCCAGCCGCGCGTGACAAAGATGTCCTTGTGGGCGATCGGGATGCCGGTCAGCGGGCCGGCGCTGCCGTCGGCCAGGCGCGCATCGGCGGCCGCCGCCTCGGCCAGCGACAGGGCCGGGTCGATGTGCAGGAAGGCGTTCAGGTCGCTCGCCTGCGCGCGCGCCAAGTAGTGCCGGGTGAGCTCGACGGCGGAAATCTGTTTGGCGTGCAGGAGCGCGGACAGCTCCTTGATGGTCTTGGTATGCATGGGTCGTGTCAGTTCGTCAAAGGGCGCGGGTTATTCGATCACCTTGGGCACCAGGTACAGGCCGTCCTGGGTCTTGGGCGCGCACGCCTGGTATTCCTCGCGGCGGTTCGCTTCGCTCACCTCGTCCTCGCGCAGGCGCAGCGGCAGCACGCCCAGGCTGGCCGCCAGCGGGTGCGACAGCGGCGCCACGCCGCTCGTATCGACCGCCTGCATTTGCTCGGCCAGTGCGAAAATGCCGTTCAGTTCTCCCAGCGCGGTTTCCGCGTGGGCCTCGTCCATATCGAGTTGCGCCAGATGCGCGATGCGTTTTACGTCTGAAAGTGTGAGTGACATGGCATTAGCAGCGGCGAAAGGCCGCGTTGGTAGTGGGGTTGTCTGATG
Source organism: uncultured Oxalobacteraceae bacterium (assembly GCA_965650445.1). Lineage (GTDB taxonomy): Bacteria > Pseudomonadota > Gammaproteobacteria > Burkholderiales > Burkholderiaceae_D > Telluria_A. Next base: position 4,868 of record CBFGOU010000344.1, read on the forward strand.
GTGAAACTATGGCAACGGCGCGCTAAAGCCGATAAAAGCTTACTATTACCGTTGAACTCACCGTGTAGTGGGTGCTTAAATGAACCGTTTTCGCGTATTTGGCGGGCAAATTATAAGGTAGAATGGCGGGCTAATGCGTGGTCGGCCCTGAAAGCGCTCCGGCGCCGCTGCCGGAATGGCCATGACGGTGCGCTCGAACGAGTGCGCGATGGGTCTTCCAGACCGCAAATTTATACTCATACTATACGGCGCACCGGGTTGCGCGACAGGACACACATGTTTGGTTTTTTACGCAGCTACTTCTCGAACGACCTGGCCATTGACCTGGGTACGGCGAACACCCTGATTTATGTACGCGGCCTGGGCATCGTGCTCGACGAGCCTTCCGTCGTGGCGATCCGCCAGGAAGGCGGCCCGAACGGCAAGAAAACCATCCAGGCGGTGGGCAAGGAAGCCAAGCAGATGCTGGGCAAAGTGCCCGGCAATATCGAAGCCATCCGCCCGATGAAAGACGGCGTGATCGCCGACTTCACCGTCACCGAGCAGATGCTCAAGCAGTTCATCCGCA
>CBFGOU010000345.1:0-5429 GCA_965650445.1 uncultured Oxalobacteraceae bacterium
GCCGAAACGGTCACGCGGGTAGGGGACAAACGCGTGCGTGCCGTATCCTCTGCTTATTATCCCGGCGATGCCGCCGACGCCCATCCGACCGGCGAACAGCACGCCATGATGGCGCGCGACCTGGTGCCGCAGCTCAGGCAAACGATGGGCTGGTAAGGCCCGGCCGCAACACCATCGGGTGTGGGCCGGGCGTCAACGCCTCACAACGATACCGGCAACGCGACCCATTCGAAGCTTGGCGCCCCGTGCGCCCCGTCCGGGTTGCCGTCGATGGGCAAGTGCATCATCTCGCGGGCCACCGATGTCATGCCATGCATGCCGTTGACAATGGCGTCATAGAGCACCGACGGGGTGCCGTTGAACCCCAGCTCCAGCTGCGTCAGCATCAGGCAATACTGGCCGTTAAAGGTATCGTTCAACTTCGCAAGCTGTGAACCCGGCGGGTAATCCGAGCTTTTTGCATTGCGTTTGATCGGGAACACGGCGGTGTAATCGACGTCGAAACCGTCGCCTGTGGGCGGGTGCCGCGGATTGTCGTCGCGCCGATAATATCGCCCATGGGCGATTTCATTGAAGCGGAAATAGTGCGCAGCTTCTTCCGGCTGGCCGAAATATTCGGTGTCGCCGTCGAAAATCGAGTTGCCCGAGGCTTCCCCTTGCTTCTTGATCACGTTCATGGCCTCGATGGCCGATTGCCGCGACACAACGGCAATCGGTTTGCCCCCGCTGCTCCAGTAATATTGTTCATTGATTTGATGGCGAGGATCGCCGCAAAACACCTCGCTTTCGGGATAATCGGCGCACATCTGTTCCAGCAGCCCAATGATGCGGTCGTAGAACTGACCCAGCGTGATGCCGGGAATGACCATATTCGGGTTCGCCGCCGGGATGTCCGCCGGCGGGAGCAGACTGGCCGGTATTTCAATTTTCTTGAACGTCTCGATCGCTTGCGGCGAGAACGCTTCCAGATGGATGTCGAATTCGCGCTCGCGAATGGGACTGCCCTCGAACTCCAGCCTGAGCGGATAGGCCGGCACGCTCGCGCCGCGCAGGCATACCGTGCCGCCCAGGCTGGAGATCAAATTCCCCACAAGCACCATATGCAGCATTTCCTCGATCGCGACGCTGCGAATCAAGTTGGCGGCGGTCCGGTTGCCAGGCATTTTGATGCTCAGTAGCGCGGTCAGATAGGGCGGAATGGTGGCAAGCTCCAGCTCCATGGCTTTTTGCAAAAGCGGCAGCAAGGCCGCTTTTTGTTCCTGCAAACTTCTCATGCGGCACTCGCTTTCTTCGTCGTCGTTTGGTGAAGGAGATGGGGAGGACAGCCGGCCTTGCTCAGATGGTCGCCAAGGCGCAGGGCGAGCGCGGCCACGGTCAAGGTGGGGTTGACCGAGCCCGAGGACGAAAACGCGGCGTTGGAACAGACGTAGACGTTGTCCACGCCGTGCACTTTCAAGTCCCGGTCGATGACGCCCTGGGATTCATCGGTGCTCATGCGGCATGTGCAGCAGGCATGGTCGGCCCGCCAGGACACGTAGGGGTTGTCGACCGGCGTGGCCGACATGGTGGTGAAGATCCGGTTGATATGCGCCTGCACCTCGGTGACCCGCTGGTCGAAGCTGTCCGGTTTGGTAAAGTTCACCGCGGTTTCGACCATGCCCATGCTGTTGATCTTGCCGTAGTTGGACACGCGGTCTTTCCAGTCGCCGACGATTTCGATCTGGCCGATCAATTGCAGCTGCTGGGGACCGTCGACATAGCTGTCGATCTCGGCGCGACGATTGCCCGCCTGCATCTTGGCGGCGACATTCACGACGGGGGCAAACGGGGGATTGCCGATGACAAATTTCCCCTTCGCTTGCTCCTCCACGCTGTCATAGTAGCGCGAGCACAGGGTCGCAAAGCCCATTTCCGGCTGCAGACGCGCGCGGTTCGAGGCCAGGTTCGCCGAAAAGGCGTAATACGGTTGCGTGATGAGATAGCGGCCGACCAGATCGCGGTCGTTGCCGATGCCATTCTCCCAATGGCTTGAACGCGAACGTTGCAGCAATTTCGGCGATTCCAGCGTGCCGGCCGCGATAATGACGCGCTCCGCTTCCACCGTCACATCTTGCCCGAGTTCCCGGTCGTAGAAGACCGCGCCGCTGGCGCGGCGTTTGGCGCTCATGGTGATCTCTTTGACGAAGCAATTGAGCCTGATCTGGAAGTGGGGATAGCTGTTCCATTCCACCATGTCGTTCAGGAAGTTATTGGCGGAGTAGCGCGCGCCGAACGGGCAGTACAGGCAGGTGCCGGTGGTCTGGCAGGGCGCGTGGGTCGAGGTGGTCTCGGTGATGCCATGCCGGGCAATGGGCATGTGGCTGACCGTGATGCCGAGCGCTTCCATCGCGGTCGCCACCGGCTGGTCTTCCAGGCTGAAGGGGAAGGCTGGAAACGGGTAGGGCGTCGTGCGCGGCACGCTGGCGTCCCTGGAATCGCCCGATACGCCGATATAGTGCTCGGCCTGGCCGTAATACGGTTCGAGCTCGTCGTAACTGATGGGCCAGTCGATTCCCTGCCCGGTGTTGGAATGGAGCCGGAAGTCTTCCGGCTTGAGCCGGAACGACCAGCCATCCCAATGGATGGTGGTGCCGCCCAGCGTGAAGACACGCGAACCGCTCAAGCCCATCACCGTCCCGCCAAGGCTGATGTTCTCGCCTTGCTGGCCGCGGGCCGGGTAGTCCTGGTCCTGGAAGGTGTCGTAGGGCAGCTTGGCGCTGACGACGTAGTCCTGCCACAGGGCCGCATCTTTCATCTTGACGCTGGAGCCTGCTTCCAGCATCAGGATGGATGCGCGCGGATCGCGCGCCAGCAGGCGTTGCGCAAGCGCGGCCGCGGCGACGCCGGAGCCGATGATCAGAGTCTCAACTTTCATGATGGTGTCTCGCAAGTTCTATAGGGAACGGGGTGTCCGGGGATGAAGGCGCCGCCGATATAGCCGCAATAATTGCGTGCGCCCCAGGCCTTGAATCCGCCCAGGGCCACCTGCCAGGCCACGAACTCGTTGGACACATAGTGGTGCGTCACGGCCAGCGCCGATGCCGGCGGGCTGGCCGTGGCGCCGGGATCGGTGAACAGGAAAGCGTAGGCGGCCTCTTCCCCCCGCGCCGCGATCAACTGGTCCATGACCTCCTTGGCCAGGATGTAATAGTCGTGATAGATCGGGTACAGGCTGATCCGGTTCTGCATGAATGTGTAGAGTTGCGATTTATACGGCGCCGGGTCATCCATGTTTTTCCAGAATTTGCCGATGTGGACGAATATCTGCCACATCGAGGCAAACACGTCGTCCCGGATGGGCGGCAGGCTGGCGCTTAAAGGGTGTTTGTCGGTTGCTTGGTACATGCTTGCTCCAGGTTCGGTGAATGGACGCGCTGCGGCTCAGGGCGTGAAGTATTGGCGCCGCTGGTGCTGCTCCTGGTGCATCGGGAACATGCTCGAATAGAATTCGGTCCAGCCCCCCATCCGCACCCGCACCAGGTTGTAGCGCTCGGGATCGCCCACCGCGGCCTGGTAGGTCGCCAGGTCGGCGCACGTTAATGTGATGAGGTTGGAGCCGGTTTCACTGCGCGCATAGGCTTTCACGAACTTCTTTAAATCCTCCAGCGGGAAATCCTCGGCGATGTTCATGTCCACCGGAGAGGCGTTGGACAGCCCCTTGTCGATCGCATCGATCTGCCAGCTTTTCAGCGACTGGTAGATATTGCGGAAAGCCGGAGCGGCCGGCAGGTCTTGCGGGGCTGGCGAGGGCGAAAGGTCCGAGGCGATCGGCATGCCGTTGCGGCGGCCGTCGGCGCTCGCGCCGCAAGGCAGGCCATCGCCGACGTAACCCTCGAAGGTGCCGACCCCGGGCGTGACCACGAATTCGAAGGCGCCAAAGCGCGCGGCGATCTGTTCGAGCTGGCTGCGCAAGGGCGGGGCCGGCTTGCGGATCACGCTGACGCACAGGCCCACCATTTTTTCCATCATCCAGCTTCCCACCGCGTCGACTTCGGGATCGCCGCTGCCCCATTTCGGCAGCGCCAGCGCCACCTCGCGCAATTGCTGGTAGCGGCGCCCGCGCTCCATGGCGTCGGCCGGGCCGAGCAGCTGGCTCTGATAGGGTTCGACCATGGTGTATCCCCAGTCGTTGATCAGGCAATCGAGCAGTTCCGGCAAGGTGGTGACGGCGGTGGCTGGGTCGTACACCATTTTCTTGATGGCATACAGAGAATCGATGGCGTTGGACGCGCCCACGCACAGCGGGGCCATGATGTGGAACAGGGCGCCGCCGTTGGTCAGGTCGCGTCCGCTGGCCGCGCATCCCTCGATGACCGCCGACAGCAGCGGGCTGGGGCAAATGTCGGCCAGGTTGCCGTAGGCGCCGAGCATCACGCTGTAGGCTTGCACCACGTTCCATTCCAGCTGCTTCAGAAATAGCGCTTGCAGCATCTCGAAACTGTGGATTGCCGATGCCTGCGGCGTGCGGATGGTCTGCTTCTGGCCACGCAGGTAGACCGGGCCGGCCGTGCCGTAGCTGGCGCCTTCGTTCAAGGCCTGTTCCAGCGCACTCATCGGGGCGACATTGAAGAAGGTGAATTCCGAGGCGCCGGCGAACATCGGTTCATAGCAGCCATCGGCCGCATAGTTGCGCGACCAGGCCGGGGTGACCTCCTTGCCCGAATCGAGCAGGGCGCCGCACAGCTTGTCGTCGTTGTACAGGATCGGATGGGCGCCGCCGGCCAGGATGCACTTGGCGGCCTCGTCCAGATAGGCGTCCGGCATGTCCTTGTAGACCCGCAGCGACAGCGTGGGGGCGTTCACTGGAATGCGCCGCGCCGCCTTCAGGCACAGCATCGTGACCGGGTTCGCGCCGCCGACAGGCTCGGCGTCGTCGGTGGGCAGGTAGCCGCCCACCGTGACCTGCTGCACCCACTGGTTGATGCCGCCGCCCTGGGGGAAGTTGCCGCCCAGTCCGAACACCGAGGTGGTGCCATAGGTACGGTAGTCGACGATATTGGCGCGGTTGACGAAGGCGTTTTCCCCGATCTTGAGCCACAGGCAGTCGATGATTTCCTGCGCCCGTTCCGGCGCCACCGTATCGTGTTCCAGCAACGGCCACAGGATCTGGTCGAGGCGGCCGATCGGGGTCAGCTCGCCGACCAGGTGCAGACAGCAGTGGAAGGCGTAGACCAGTTGCACGCCATCCTGGAAACTGCTTGGCCTGTCGGTGCGCAGGCGGCGCAGGCGGGCCGCGACGTCACGCATATTGGCCGCGTCGGCGGGATCGGCCGCGGCGTCGCCGCAGCGCTCGGCCAGCATTGCCCAGTTGTCGAGATAGCCCTGCACGCCTTCCAGCGAATAGATCGCCGACTGGTAGAAATCGGCGGCGCCGGACTGCGCGCTCTGCG
>CBFGOU010000346.1:0-5421 GCA_965650445.1 uncultured Oxalobacteraceae bacterium
GGGCCATCCGGCCGAGGCCGAACGCCTGTTCCGCGAAATCGAGGTGCGCTTCGCCCCCAGTGCCGGCATTCTGGAAGTGATCAACAGCCACCGCCGCCAAGGCTGCCGTCCCTGGGAAGCCAAGAGTTTCCGCGCGCTGGGCCTCACGCGCGGGCACGACAGCAACGTCAACCAGGGCGCCAGCAATCCGGTGTTTGCCACCGGCAGCGGACCGGATCGGATCGAACACCTGCTGGCCGACGACTATCTGCCGCAAGCCGACAGCTACACCCAGGCCTCGCTGGACTACACGCGCGAGCTCAATCCCGCCGGCGCGGTCGCGCTGGCCCAGGTGCGTACCCGCCACCACGACCGCATGACCGGCCAGGACACCAACGCGATCCTGCTGGGCCTGGACCAGCCCTTGAGGCTGGGCCAGTTCAATGCGCGCGGCCTGGTGACGGCCAGCGCCGTCAGCCTGGGCGGCCTGCTGTACCAGCGCCAGGCGCAGTTGCAGGTGCGGGTCACACCCAAACTGCCGCTGCCGGACAATTACGAGCTGGTGCTGGCCACATCGGTGAGCCACGCGGCCTACCTGCGGCGGGTCAATTTCGACGCCAATACCGGCGAAACCAGCGCCTTGTTGAATTACAACGGTACCGGCACGCGCGTCCAGGCCGCGCTGGGCGCGCTGTACGACCGCGGCGCGACCGGGCGTCCGGGCGGCAACCGGCATGGCTGGTACCACAGCGCGCTGTGGCAGCGCCGGGTGGGCGAACACTATATCGGCGAACTGGGCTGGACACGCCAGGACTGGCATGGCCAGCTGCTGTATTCCCCTGGCCTGATCGATGAAGTGCGCGACCAGAGCACCCGCCAGCTGCGCGCCGCGGTCACCCGCGAGTTCGGCCGCCACCAGTCGCTGCAGTTGGAATACCGCCACGTGCAAAATAAAGAAAACATTTCGCTCTTTCAATATAATAGCCAGGTACTCCAGTTAAACTGGCGCTGGTTCGGCTGGTAAGGAAGTACGCGCATGCGCTGGGAACTTGCAGCACTACTGCTCGGAATAGTCACGATCCCGCTGGGCTGCCTGCTGCCGCTGTCACGGCTGCCGCCGCTCCCGAACGATAAGCTGATGCATTTCGTTGCCTTCGGCGGGATGGGCTGGCTGGCGGCGCGGCTGGTACGGCCGGGTTGGCAGGCCGCGCTGGCGCTGGCGGCAGTGCTGTTGGCCAGCTGGATCATCGAATTATTGCAAAACCGCGTGCCCGGACGGCGCTTTTGCTGGCGCGACATGGCGGCCAATTGCGCCGGTATCGCCTGCGCCGCCGCGCTGCTGGCCTGGCCAGGTGCCTGATTACCCTTGCATCCATTGCGCACAACGAGACATGACTGAAGCGAACAAGACACCATCGGCAGACGCGCCGCCGCCCACCGAAGCGGCGACGCCGGTGCCCGAGACGACCGAGGTAAGCATCCCGGTCAATATCCATATCCACCTGCGCAAGATTCCGCTGCTGGCCAATCTGACGGACGAGGAAATGGCGCGCGTGCGCGCCGACATCCGGATCCGCCAGTACAACCGCCGCGACGTGGTGCTGCACAAGGGCGGCGCCGGCGACACGCTGCTGTTCCTGCTGACCGGGCAGCTGCAGGTGATCGACGTCACCGAGGATGGACGCGCCATCGGCCTGCGGCTGCTGGCGCCGGGCGACTTTTTCGGCGAAATCGCCGTCATCAACGGCTCGCAACGCTCGGCCTCGGTGGTGGCCCAGACCAATGTGCTGGTGGCGCTGCTGCCGCGCGCCACCGCCCTGCATTTGTTCGCCCACTCGCCGTCGGTGGCCATGCAGATGCTGCGCTTCCTGGCCGAGAAGGTGCAGCGCGATTCGCAGTTCCGCGCCCTGCTCAGCATCCACAACACGTCCAAGCGCATCTACACCTATATCGATCTGCTCAAGGAAACCACGGGCGAGAACGAAGCGGTGGTGGAAAACCTGCCGACCCATCAGGACATTGCCAACATGATCAACACCAGCCGCGAAACCGTCACGCGGACCTTGCTGCTGCTGGTCCAGCAGGGCATCGTCAAGAAGGGCACGCACCGGCTGATCATCGTCGATCCGGAACGCCTCAAGCAGCTCGCACAAGGCTGAAGCTTGCCGGAACGCCATCACCGGCATGGTATAATCCGCACCCGTTTTCGGCCCTGGCGCTGCGTCGATCGCAGAGCCGCCATGCACTTTATGACGACACTCCCGCCGGTCCTGTTTACTGTCAACCACTGTCCGGATTTCCGCCCATGAGAGCGCCCGCCATGCTGCAGGGCGTGTGGAAATACCGCGGTTTCATCGCCGGCAGCGTCAAACGCGAATTCCAGTCCAAATACCGCAATTCGCTGCTGGGCGCGCTCTGGACCGTGCTCAATCCGCTGGCCATGATCGTGGTCTACACGCTGATCTTTTCCAAGGTGATGGGCAGCCGCATGCAGGGCAATGCCGGCAGTTTCGCCTACAGCATCTACCTGTGCGCCGGCGTGCTGACCTGGGGCCTGTTCGCCGAAATCACCAGCCGCGGACAAAATGTCTTCATCGAACACGCCAACCTGATCAAGAAGCTCAGTTTTCCGCGCATCTGCCTGCCGGTCATCGTGGTGCTCAACGCCTTCGTCAACTTCGCCATCATTTTCGCGCTGTTCCTCGGTTTCCTGCTGCTGTCGGGCCAGTTCCCCGGCTGGGTGTTCCTGGCCCTGCTGCCGGTGCTGCTGGCGCAGATCGTCTTCGCCATCGGCCTGGGCATGATCCTCGGCGTGCTGAACGTATTTTTCCGCGACGTCGGCCAGTTTTTCGCCATCCTGCTGCAGTTCTGGTTCTGGTTCACGCCGATCGTCTACACCCCCGGCGCTCTGCCCGACACAATCCGACCGCTGCTGGCCTATAACCCGATGGCCGCGGTGGTGATGGCCCATCAAGGCATCCTGCTCGACGCGCGCCTGCCCGACTGGAGCAGCCTGCTGCCGGTGACCGTACTGGGCGTGCTGGCCTGCCTGCTGGGCATGCGCCTGTTCCGCAAGCGCGCCGGTGAAATGGTGGATGAATTATGAGCGACGATTTCTACCGCGCCTTCGAGGACCGCTACCGCGGCTCGCGTGAAATCATCACGGCACGCCTGTCGGCCTACCTGCCGTTTATCGAACCGCTGGCCGCGCTGTATCAGCCGGCACGCGCGCTCGACGCCGGCTGCGGGCGCGGCGAGTGGCTCGAACTTGCCGCCGCCACCGGCTTCGATGCCAGCGGCGTGGACCTGGACGACGGCATGCTGGCCGAATGCCGCGCGCGCGGCCTGCACGTGACCACCGCCGATGCCATCGCCACCTTGCGCGGCATGCCCGACGCCAGCCTGGCCATGGTGACGGCCTTCCACCTGGTCGAGCACATCGGCTTCGACCAGGTGCGCGCGCTGATCGGCCAAGCGCTGCGGGTGCTGCAGCCGGGCGGCCTGCTGATCATGGAAACCCCCAACCCGGAAAACCTGGTGGTCGGGGCCAGCAGCTTTTACCGCGATCCTTCCCATGTGCGCCCGATCCCGCCGGAACTGCTGGCCTTCGCCAGCGAGCATGCCGGCTTCGCCCGTCACAGCGTGGTGCGCCTGCAGGAAGCGCCGCAGCTGCGCGAAGCGCGCGAACTGCATTTGCAACAGGTGCTCGACGGGGTTAGCCCGGACTACGCCGTGGTGGCGCAGAAAGCCGCCGCGCCCGAACTGCTGGCGCGCTTCGACGCCGCCTTTGCGGCCAGTTACGGGCTGTCGCTGGAAGTGCTGGCGCAGCGCTACGACCGTTTGCAGGTCGAGCGCCGCAGCGCGCTCGGTGGGCAGCTCGAGCATCTGGGCGGCCTGGCCGCGCAAAGCGCACAGCAAAGCGCGGCCCTGCGCGCGGGAATGGGCGAACTGGGCCAGCACGTCGAGGGCGCGCTTGCCGGCATCGGCGCGCTCGACGCGCGCGCCGGCCACCTGGAAGCGCGCGCCGGCGCACTGGAGGCGCGCCTGGCCGCGGCCGAAGCGCACGCCAATGCCATGGGACAGAAGGTGATCGACCTGATGTCGTCGACCTCGTGGAAGGTGACCGAGCCGCTGCGCTACGTGGGCGGGCTGTGGCTGCGCCTGCGCACCGCCCAGCGCAACGGCACCATCCTGGCCGGACTGCGCCGCCGCGCCCGCGACGCCGTGCGGCGCGCCGGCCAGCTGGTACTGCGCAACGCGCGCGCCAAGCGCGCCGCCCGCGCCGTGCTGGTGCGCTTCCCCGGCCTGCAGGCGCGCCTGCGCGAAATGATGTACAGCGCGCCGGTGACGCCGGGCGCTCCGCCACCGGCCGACCAGCAGCCGGGCGACCTGTCGCCGCGTGCGCAACGCCTCTACGAACAGCTTAAACAGGCCAAGGCGCGCCGCGGCCAGCACAAGGACTAACGCCGATGCGCATCGTGATCGACCTCCAGGGCGCCCAGTCGGCCAGCCGCTTCCGCGGCATCGGCCGTTATTCGCTGGCGCTGGCGCAGGGCGTGGCGCGCAACGCCGGCAGCCATGAGGTGTGGCTGGTGATGAACGGCGCGCTGGCCGAATCCACCCCGGCGCTGCGCCGCGCCTTCAGTGCGCTGGTGCCGCCGCAACGCATGCGCGTGTTCGACATCGCCACCCCGGCCGCCGAACTGCATCCGGCCGACGGCTGGCGCGCCCGCGCCGACGAGCGGATCCGCGAATATGCGATCGACCAGCTGCGCCCGGACGTGGTGCTGGTGACCAGCCTGTTCGAGGGCTTCGTCGACGATGCCGTCTGCTCGGTCGGCGCCTTCACCGACGGCGCCAGCCACGCGGTGGTGCTGTACGACCTGATCCCCTTCCTCAATCCGGCCGCCTATCTCGGCAGCGATGCCCAGCGCCGCTACTACGAGCGCAAGATCGCCTCGCTGCGCCAGGCCGGCCTGCTGCTGGCCATTTCGGACTATTCGCGCCGCGAAGCCATCGATGCGCTGGGCCTGGACCCCGAGCGGGTGGTCTCGATCTCGACCGCGGTCGACCAGCGCTTCGCGCCGGCCGCGCCGGATACGGCGCAGCTGGCGGCCTTGCGCGAGCGCTTCGGCATCACGCGCGAGTTCATCATGTATGCCCCCGGCGGCTTCGACAAGCGCAAGAACATCGATGGCCTGGTGAGCGCCTACAGCCGGCTGGCGCCGGCGCTGCGCGGCGCGCACCAGCTGCTCATCGCCAGCAAGCTGCAAGCCGGCGAACGCGATGAACTGGTGCGCCACAGCGAGCGCTGCGGCCTGCGCGCGGACGAACTGGTGCTGACCGACTATGTGGACGACGACACCCTGATGGCGCTGTACCGCGCCTGCGCGCTGTTCGTATTCCCCTCGCTGCACGAAGGCTTCGGCCTGCCGGCGCTGG
>CBFGOU010000347.1:0-5406 GCA_965650445.1 uncultured Oxalobacteraceae bacterium
CATCATCACGGAAAATAATAACCACTATAGGAGAGATTTATGATTAAGAAAACGTTTGCAATTTGCTGCATGGCGCTGTTCGCTTCCTCGGCTTCGGCGATTGAATTAGCTGGCGTCAAGAACGCCCACGATCCAGGCACCATCACCAAAGACGGCGATACCTATTTCAACTTCACCACCGGCGACAACATATGGTATTCGCAGTCGAAGGACTTGATTACCTGGAGTGTCGGCACGCAATCGAATGTGTTCACCACCGTGCCGTCGTGGATCACCACCAAGATTCCGAATTTCTCCGGTTCGTTCTGGGCGCCGGACGTGATTCACATGAACGGTTATTACTACCTGTACTACTCGGTGTCGAGCTGGGGCACCAGCACCTCGGCCATCGGGGTGGCGCGTACGGCGTCGCTGCGTAATCCGAGCTGGACCGATCTGGGCATGGTGGTCGAGTCCTTCGGTGGCAGCGCCGAGCTCAATGCGATCGATCCTGCCTTGTTCCGCGACCAGAACGGCAAGGTGTATATGTCGTACGGCTCGTTCTTCGGGGGTATCGGCGTGGCCGAAATCAACCAGTCGACCGGCAAACTGGCCACCAGCGTGACCAAGATCCTCGGCGGTAACGGGGTGGCGATGGAAGCGCCGTACATCACCCGCGACGGCGATTATTACTACCTGTTCGTTAATCGCGGCGCCTGCTGCCAGGGCGTCAACAGCACCTATTACGTTGAAGTGCAGCGCGCTACCAGCGTTACCGGCCCGTATTCGGGCACCCGTACCATCCTGCCTAACGTGGACGGCAAGTACAAGGGACCGGGCCATGTGGGCGTGCTCAAGCAGGATGGCTGCAACTTTGTCTCGACCCACTATTACGATCTGACCGACAGCGGCAATGCCAAGCTGGACATCGCGCGCATGACTTACAGCTCCGGCTGGCCAGTCATCACCCGTAACTTCTCCAACTTCAACGGTTGCGGCGGCATCAGCGACGGCACCTATGCCTTCAAGTCGCGCCTGTCGGGCAAGGCCATGACGGTGGCAGGCGGTTCGACTGCCAACGGCGCGCTGGTACAGCAACTGACCGATACTGGCACCAAGCAGCAGTCGTGGTACGTGATCGGCCATGGCGGCGGCACGAACAACTACAGCATCATCAACGTCAATAGCCTCAAGAGCCTGGACGACTACAACAATTCGACCACGGCCGGCACCAATATGGCGCAGTGGGACTACTGGGCTGGCAACGGACAGAAATTCCGCTTCGCCAGCCCGTCCAGCGGTTACTACACGGTGGCCAATCAGTTGAGCGGCATGGTGCTCGACGTGGCGGCAAAGAGTACTGCGGACAACGCGCAGATTATCCAGTATCCGGTCAGTAACGCCACCAATCAGCAATGGTCGCTGCTGCGGCGCTAAGGTATGCGGGCTCCGGCCCGCTGTTGTAAGTTGTTTTACTCTGTTTCGACCTCGTTGTACTTTGTGCGCTGCCTGGCTTGCCGGGTGGCGCGTTTTTTTTACGTGCTGTCCCTGTTACTGGACAACGCACGATGCCGCTTCCAAGTGGCAGCATCCATTCGCCGCCATTGTTTGTCTTCGCACAGGCGCGGAAAGCTTCAGTTCCTGCGGTCGTCGGAACTGTATTCGCGCAGAACGAAACGACGAGTTGGGATGATTACTTTCATAAATTATTGTATTCCTTACTAAGAGAAGCCTTTCCGCACTGGCCGCCTCGCAGGAATCGGGTTCATGGCGATGCTCGTGATCGGCGCACGGCCCTTTCGGCTTATCGATGTCGCTCATTGTGTCCTCCGTAGGCATGATCAAAAAATCGATGGATGCGTATCGCTCCGTCGCGCTTAACTGTTCGACGAATGAGCATTGCAGAACTCGACAAGTGAAGTAAACCGGCCATAAGACTACCAAGAACGCAAGGTTATTGCGGCATTGGCAATAGAATTAATTTCTCGAGACCGCGGCCCGCATGGCCTTCGATGTCATCGGCACGGCTGTTGTATGTGGGCGCGGCCGGATGAGGCGCCTGTGTGTCGCGCATTTGGGCCTGCCCGAGGCAAGGGCAATGCGCGCGCCAGGAGAGACGCGCAATGATGGCGTCGCTGGAGATCGCGATGGTGGAAAAACTGCGGACGGGACGCCGTGCCTTGCCGCATCCCGAACGACACCCGGCTTGATCGGGAGTTGCCGAGTCAGCCGTTCTCACGGAGTGCGGCAGAGCCAGAGGCCCACAGCCGTTCGCCGCCGCTGTCGAGCTGGATCAGATACAGCCGCAAGTCGAATTCGTACTGGTGGTAGTGCGGTTCCATGTAGGTGCACAGCTTGTAGAAAGCCTTGTCGTGCTGCTTTTCCTTCACGTGCGCCAGTTCGTGCACGGCGATCATGCGCAGAAATTCCAGCGGTGTTTCCTTGAACACGGTGGCGACACGGATCTCGTGCTTGGCCTTGAGCTTGCTGCCCTGGACGCGAGAGATGGACGTATGCAAACCAAGCGCGTGCTGGATCACGTGAATTTTGCTGTCGAAGGCGACCTTGTTGATCGGCTCGGCGTTGCGCAAGAATTCAGTCTTGAGATCCTGTACATAGTCGTACAGGGCGCGGTCGGTGCGGATGCCGTGCGCCTTCGGGTAGCGCTTGGCAAGCAGTTCTCCAAGCTTGTTCTGCGCGATCAGTTGCGACACCTGCTGGCGCATGGTGTCGGGGTAGGCGCCCAGGTATTTCATGACGCCCGAATGGGCAAGGGCTGCGGAAGCGTTCTGGGATGACATGGCGGGCAGGGTAACACATCGCCGATGCCATCGTCAGCAGCCATCCGCCTTGTCGCTTGCATGCCACGGGAGAAAAAGCCGGTCCGGAACATCGTGGGCGCAAGGCCGCAGCGACGTTCCGGCCGGTATCAACACACGTGGGCTAACACCATGGCGTAGCGCGCTTATTCGTCTTCCTTGCCGCCCGTACGCCCAGTCTTGCCCGGTTCCTTCTGCGATCCTCCTTGTGCGTTAGCTGCCTGACGATGGGCCGACTGCCGGCTTTCTCCTCCCTTGCGGCCGATGTCGGCCATGTGTTCGCGATTGCGGCTGACCGCTTCGCCACCTTTCTGGCCGGCGCGACGCGCTTCTTCGGAATTGAATTCGTGCGCCGTGCCTTTCTGGTGCGCCGCCTGACCGCCCTTGCTGGCGATCTCGCGCTGCTGGTTTTCATCCATGGCAGCGAAGCCGCGCTTGGCCGGAGCCTGTCCGCCGCTGCTGCTTCCGCTGCCGCCCTTTTGTGCGTTGCCGCTTGAGCCGGAGCCCTTGCTGCCGCCACCTTCTTTACTAGTCGCCATGTCGATCTCCTTGGTATGTGCTTCGGTATCGCCCACTAGCGCGCCGGAATTGCCGCGCTCGTGGATTAGAGACCTGGTTTGATCAGAAGTTCACCGGGTCCCCGTCTCAGTTGGGCGCGCGCGGCGGACGCCGGCCGCTGGTGTCGTCGGGCATGAAGTCCGACGGCGGCGCGGCCAGGTCGTCGTCGAGTTCTTCCTTGCGCGCGGCGATGCGTTCGGCAAGGTCTTCCAGGTCGATGTCGGCCGCGCGCACGGCGCTGAACATATCGCTTTCCTCCTTGTCGATGTGATGGGCGATTTCCTCGCCCAGCACGCTGACGGTGGCTTCGTAGTGGTCGTCGCCGGGATACATGACCTCGAGCTGGCTGATCAGTTCGCGCGCGCCCGCATGCTCCATGTCGGCTTCGTCCATCAGTTCGTCGTCGTCGATCGCGGCCCGTACGCTGGGGTAAAAGATTTCTTCCTCGACCATCGTGTGGATGGTCAGCTCGTAGCAGATTTCGTCGACCAGCTCGGACTTGCGCTCGTCCTCATCGTCAATGCCGCGCAGACTGTCGAATTCGAGAAACAGCGCCTTGACCTTGGCATGGTCGGCACGCAGCAGGTCGAGTGCGTCGAGCGCGCGCTGGTAGTTCGGTTTGGATTGTTCGGACATACATCACTCCTGTGGGATAGGTCAGTGGGCGTAGCGCAGGCCGTCGCCGGCTCCGAGCCAGGGCATCCAGCGCGAGGCATTGAAGTGGCCGCCGCCGAACAGGCCGGCGAGCTGCTGCTGGTAGCTGCGCAAACGCTGGCCGGCAGGCTGGATGCGGCTGGCCAGCATGGCCGGATACTGGAGCGGACTGCTGCTGAGCATTTGGCGCCCGGCCAGGTAAAAGTCGTCGAACATGTCCTGCGTCAGTTGCAGGTTCAGATCGTTGAGCCGGCGCGCGGTATCGCAGCTTTTATGAGTAAGATCGGCAACGTAGCCGATCTGCGTGTCCAGGTAGGACTGGACGGCCGCTTGGGGCGTATAGGATGGCATGGGTTCCTCGACGTGAACGATAGGGACACCATCGTGACGATGGTGCGCGTGCTTCGAATCAGCGTGAGGATAGACGTTGCGGACGGCGCCAAGTTCCACCAACCGGCGCCGGATACGCGCTAGCGCAAGCCGGCGCGTGCAGGAAGGAAAAGAACGCGCTTACTGGTCGGCGACCTTGAGGACAAGCTTGCCGAAATTTTTGCCTTCGAACAGCATCAGCAGGGCTTCGGGGAAGCGGTCGAGGCCGTCGACGACGTCCTCGCGGCTCTTGAAGCTGCCTTCCTGCAGCCACTTGGCCAGCTGGGCGATGCCAGCCGGATAGCGCTCGGCGTAGTCGAACACGACGATGCCTTCCATGCGCGCGCGGTTGACCAGCAGCGCCAGGTAATTGGCCGGACCTTTGACCGGTGTGGTGTTGTTGTACTGCGAGATGGCGCCGCAGATGACGATGCGCGCCTTGACGTTGATGCAGGTGAGCACGGTGTCGAGAATCTCGCCGCCGACATTGTCGAAGTACACATCGACGCCGTCCGGGCAGTGTTCCTTGAGGCCATCCTTGAGCGAACCGTTCTTGTAGTCGATGCAGGCATCGAAGCCGAGTTCATTGACTACGAAGTCGCACTTGTCTTTGCCGCCGGCAATGCCGACCACGCGGCAGCCCAGGTGTTTGGCGACTTGACCGACGGTCTGGCCGACCGCGCCGGCCGCGCCGGACACCACCACCGTGTCGCCGGCTTTCGGCTGGCCTGATTCGATCAGGCCGAAGTAGCCGGTCATGCCGGGCATGCCGAGTGTGTTGAGCCAGGTGGTCAGCGGGGCCAGGCCTGGATCGATGCGCTTGAAATTGGCGCTCTTGTCATCGGCTGGGCCGACCCAATAGGTCTGCACGCCAATCCCGCCCGCGACATGCTCGCCCACGGCGAACTTGGGCGAGCGCGACTGCACCACCACGCCCACGCCGCCGGCGCGCATGACTTCACCGATGGCCACCGGGCGGATGTATGACTTGCCCTCGTTCATCCAGCCGCGCATGGCCGGGTCGAGC
>CBFGOU010000348.1:0-5403 GCA_965650445.1 uncultured Oxalobacteraceae bacterium
GTCCAGCGCGAGCTTGCGGATGCGCGAGGGGAAGCCCTTGCCGAAGCTGAAGTCGGAAAAGTACAGCGCATCCTTGATCCACACCGGGCCTTCGTACAGGCCAGGCTCGCTGCGGCTCGGCAGCACGCTGGCGACCCGCCCGGCCGTCAACTGCCCCGATGGCGCCACGCCGCAGCCGGCGGCCAGTGCGGGCGGCGCCAGCGTCGCCGCTGCCAGCGCAAGCGCGGCCAGAAGGGGGGGATCAAAGCAGGATGAAGCGCGGGCGGGACGGACCATGGAGCGGGAGCTTTCTGTGCGAAGGAAGGGCAAGCCAACACTGCTTTGTTAGCGCTATCAGCAGTGTAGCACATGCAGGTTTCGCGCTGCCCGATTTGAAAGCGACCCAGTATTTATAAGGGCCCGCGCAAAACAAAGATGGTTCAGCGGCGCTCCGCAAGCGGGCGCCATTATGGTGCCGAACGGCCCGAATCACCGAAATAACGCGTGCCACGGCAGGGCTCACATCACGCTTCCACTCTGGCAGCGACGGTGGCACGCGGATTGCATATGACAACTCATCATGACAAGTCATAACAAGCTCCCTGCCCCCACCGTGATCGGCCTGCACCCGGCCCGCGCCCTGCAGCCGACCCAGCCGCTGTACGTGCAGATCAAGGACCGCCTGCGCGGCGCCATCCTCGACGGCAGCTGCCAGCCGCACCAGCAGCTGCCGTCCGAAGCCGAGCTGATGGCGCGCTTTAACGTCAGCCGCATCACCGTGCGCCAGGCGCTGGGCGACCTGGAAGCCGAAGGCCTGATCTTCCGCCTGCACGGCAAAGGCAGTTTCGTCTCAAAGCCCAAGGCCTTCCAGGACCTGGGCCGGCTGCAAGGCTTCGGCGAAGCCATGCGCCAGAAGGGTTACGAGACCTTCGCCCGGGTGATCAGCATGCGCACGCTGGCGCCGGCGGCGCATGTGCGCGAACGCCTGCAGCTGGGCAAGCGCGCCATGGTCGCCGAACTGCAGCGCGTGCGCTTCCTGAACCGCGAGCCGATCTCGCTGGACGTGAGCTACCTGCCGGCCGCACTCGGCAACCGCCTGGCCCGCCACGACCTGGCCACGCGCGACGTGTTCGCGGTGCTGGAAAACGACCTGGGTCTGCAGCTCGGCCACGCCGACCTGCAGATCGGCGCTGCGCTGGCCGACGCGCAGCTGGCCGAACACCTGAAAGTGGCCGAGGGCTCGTCGGTGCTGTGCATCGAACGCACCACCCACCGCGCCGATGGCGTACCGATCGATTTCGAAAACCTTTTTTACCGCGGCGACGCGTTCCAGTACCGGGTCCGGGTGGACCGCGGGCCGCTCTGACCTGGCATTTTTTTCCGACACTCCTTGAGAAGGACTGCAATGAACACCATTGAACTTGACTACGACCTCGTGATCGTTGGCGGTGGTACCGGAGGCCCGATGGCCGCCGTGAAGGCGAAGGAGAAGAACCCCAAGCTGCGTGTGCTGGTGCTGGAAAAGGCCAACGTCAAGCGCAGCGGGGCCATCTCGATGGGCATGGATGGCCTGAACAATGCGGTCATTCCGGGCCACGCCACGCCGGAGCAGTACACCAAGGAGATCACTGTGGCCAACGACGGCATCGTCGACCAGAAAGGCGTGTACGCATACGCATCCAACAGCTTTTCCATGATCGAGGAACTGGACCGCTGGGGCATCAAGTTCGAAAAGGACGAGACCGGCGACTACGCGGTGCGCAAGGTGCACCATCTGGGCAGCTACGTGCTGCCGATGCCCGAGGGGCACCACATGAAACGGGTGCTGTACCGCCAGTTGAAGCGCGCCCGCGTCGAGATCACCAACCGGGTGGTGGCCACGCGCCTGCTGACCGGCCCGGCCGGCGAAATCTGCGGCGTGATGGGCTTCGACTGCCGCACCGCGGACTTCTACGTCATCAAGGCCAAGGCGGTGGTGATCTGCACCGGCGCGGCGGGGCGCCTGGGCCTGCCCGCTTCCGGCTACCTGTGGGGCACTTACGAGAATCCGACCAACAGCGGCGAAGGCCACGTGATGGCCTACCACGCCGGGGCCGAGCTGACCAATCTCGAATGCTTCCAGATCAACCCGCTGATCAAGGATTACAACGGCCCGGCCTGCGCCTACGTGACCGGTCCCTTCGGCGGCTTCACCGCCAACTCCACCGGCCAGCGCTTCATCGAGTGCGACTACTGGAGCGGACAGATGATGCTGGAGTTCTTCAACGAACTCGAAGGCGGGCGCGGTCCGGTGTTCCTCAAGCTCGATCACCTGGCCGAGGAAACCATCGCCGAGATCGAGCATATCCTGCACACCAACGAGCGCCCCAGCCGCGGGCGCTTCCACGAACGGCGCGGCACCGACTACCGCCAGAAGCCGATCGAGATGCACATTTCCGAAATCGGCTTTTGCAGCGGCCACAGCGCCTCGGGCATCTGGACCAATGAAAAAGGCGAGTGTTCGATTCCCGGCCTGTACGCCGCCGGCGACTGCGCCAGCATTCCGCATAACTACATGCTGGGCGCTTTCGTGTACGGCAAATTCTGCGGCGAGAACGCGGCCGACTATATCGCCGGCCGTTCGGGCACAGTGACGATCGATCCGAACCAGGTGCAAGCCGAGCGGCGCCGCATCGCCGCGCCGCTGGCGCGCAGCGAAGGCCTGACCCCGTTCCAGGTCGAGTTCAAGACGCGCCGCATCGTCAACGACTACCTGCAGCCGCCCAAGATCACCCGCAAGATGGAAATCGGCCTGGAGCGCTTCGAGGAGATCCGCGACGATCTGGAAACCATGAGCGCGGCCAACCCGCACGAATTGATGCGCGCCATGGAAGCCTACACGATCCGCGACTGCGCCGAACTGGCCGCGCGCGCCTCGCTGTTTCGCACCGAAAGCCGCTGGGGCCTGTACCACCTGAGCGTGGACCATCCCGGGAAGGACGACGAGAACTGGTTCTGCCACTCCAACGTCGGCAAGGCCGCCGACGGGCGCATGGTGTTCCGCAAGCGCGCGGTCGAACCCTACATGGTCGAGCTGAACGACGACGAGAAGGCCGCCTACCAGCGCCTGCGCGTGGCCGGCACCAGCCAGGCCGCCTGAGCATCCACTTCGAACAAGGAGCATCCATGAGCATCTCTACTACCCGAACCCAGGCCCCGGTCGTGGTCGACCAGGACAAATGCATCGCCGACAAGGGCTGCACCGTGTGCGTCGACGTGTGTCCGCTGGACGTGCTGGTGATCGACATGATCAGCAACAAGGCGGTCATGCGCCACGACGAATGCTGGTACTGCATGCCGTGCGAGAAGGACTGCCCGACCGGCGCGGTACACGTGAATATCCCCTATCTCGTGCGCTAGGAGGCAGACATGCAAGAGCACTCCATCCATGCGCGCCTTGAGAGCGCCGACCCGGCGGTGCGGCGCATCGCCGTCATCGACCTGCCGTACAGCGAAGAAGACGACGTCGTGCCTTACCTGGTGGCGGCCCTGGCCGACCCGGATGCCGGGGTGCGGCTGGAAGCGGCCAAGGCGCTCGAAGGTTACGAGGAGCCGGGCGTGGTCGCAGCGCTCGTCATGCTGCTCAAGGACAGCGACGAGCAGGTGAGCGCCGCCGTCGGCCTGACGCTGGGCGAACTGAAGGACCAGGCCTCGGCCGTTCCGCTGCTGCCCTGCCTGGACGATCCCGACCCCGGCGTGCGCAGTGCCGCCCTGCGAGCGGTGCGCGCGCTGCGCGTCGATGCGGCTTTTGCCCCGGCCATCGCCGCGCTCGGCGACGCCAACGCGCCGGTGCGGCGCGAAGCGGTCGGCGTGCTCGGCTACCTGAAAAGATCCGAAGCCATCGGCGCCCTCACCCACGCGGCGGCTTTCGACAGCGATGACGAAGTGCGGCGCGCGGCCGTCGGCGCACTGGGCTACGCGTCGGACGTGAGCGTGCAGCCGGCCCTGTCGCGCGTGCTGGCCGACCCGGCCTGGCAGGTGCGCGAGGAAGCCGCATCGACCATCGGCAAGCTGCAGCTCTCCCTGGCCATTCCCGACCTGGTGCAAGCCATGGAAGACGACTACTGGCAGGTGCGCGTGAAAGCTGCCCGTTCGCTCGGCAAGCTGCGCGCACGCGCTGCCGTGCCGGCCCTGTGCGAAGCGCTGCGCCACGAGATGAGCAATCTGCGCAAGGAAGCCGTGATCGCGCTGGGCGAAATCGCCGACCCGCGCGCCATCACCCATCTGGAAATGGCCATGCACGACAGCGACCCGGACGTGCGCAAGCTGGCCCGCCTGGCGCTGGCCACCATGGTGCTCAAAGGAGGTGTGGCATGACCCACGTCGTTACCGAAGCGTGCATCGGCTGCAAATACACCGACTGCGTGTCGGTCTGCCCGGTCGAATGCTTCCACGAAGGCCCCAACTTCCTGGTCATCGATCCGGAGGTGTGCATCGATTGCGGCATCTGCGTGGCGGAATGCCCGGTCGAGGCGATTCTCGACGCGGCCGACCTGGCGCCCGGACAGATCGAGTACGCCGCGCTGAACGTCAGGCTGGCCGCGCAATGGCCCCTGATCACCGTGGCGCACGCGCCGCTGCCCGATGCCGACGCCTGGGCCGACAAAAAGGACAAGCGCAGCGCCTTGCTGGAGACGGCCTGAATGAGGCCGGGTACCCGATCTTCTTATCTGTTTCAACCACATTGAAAGACATCGACTATGGTTACCCTCTTTGTATCGCCCCGTAGCGGAAGGATCCGCGCCTGCCTTGCCGCGCTGACGGCACTGGTCTGCATGGCAGGCCACGCCAAGGACACCGTGGTCATCGGCATCGGCACGCAGAACACCACCACCAACACCGTCACCGGCGGCATCGTCATCAAGCAGCTCAAGCTGCTGGAAAAATACCTTCCCAAGACCGGCAAGTACGCCGACATCGAGTTTGAGCTGGACTGGCAGAACTTCACCTCCGGTCCGCCGATCACCAACGGCATGGTGGCCAACAAGATCCAGATCGGCATGATGGGCGACTATCCGCTGCTGGTGAACGGCGCCACCGGCCAGCAGAACAAGGGCAATGAAACCCAGCTGGTGGCGGTCATCGCCTACAACGCCTACGGCGCCGGCAACGGCGTGGTGGTGCACAAGGACAGCCCCTACTACGAGCTGGCCGACCTGAAGGGCAAATCGCTGTCGGTGCCGTTCGGCTCCGCCGCCCACGGCATGGTGCTGCAGGCGATGCAGGCGCGCGGCTGGCCGGCCGATTACTTCCATCTGGTGAGCCAGACGCCGGAAATCGGCACCACCAATCTGCAGGAAAGGAAGATCGACGCGCACGCCGACTTCGTCCCCTTCGCCGAACTGCTGCCCTACCGCGGCTTCGCCCGCAAGATCTTCGACGGCG
>CBFGOU010000349.1:0-5390 GCA_965650445.1 uncultured Oxalobacteraceae bacterium
TTCGCGGAAGTTCAGCCAGGTCGAGCCCAGCAGCAGGGGCAGCATGGCCTGGCGCGCGAAGTCGGGACGCTCGGCGGTGCCCATGGCGGCGTTCGACAGCCGCGGCGGGTCGGCTTCGCCCCGGCGCGCGGCGCGCTGATCGATGCTGGCGACAAAATGGAAGCGCCAGTAGCCCAGCAGCAGCAGCACCAGGGCGAAGCCGCACCAGACGGCGCGGTTGACCAGGTATACGTCCTCGAAGGGAATCAGGCGGCTGTTGCGTTCGGAGATGGACCAGTATTCGGTCAGGCGGATCAGCGCGGTGGTGCCGAACGGGTCGATCAGGGCCGCCAGGGTCTTGTAGTCGAGGTCGCGCGCCAGCGAGGGCGCCACGATGTAGCCGATCATCATCACCACGCTGGACACATAGACCGGCAGCATGCGCCGGGTCAGGGCGGCCAGCACGAAGAACAGCGAGCCGAAGATGAAGACGTTGGGCAGGGTCAGGAACAGATAGGGGCGCAGATACATCCAGAGGCTGGGCGGGCCGAGCCGGTCGGGCTCGACGCCGGGGATGAAGGTGCCCAGCCAGGCGCCCAGCACGATGCTGGAAAACACGATCGCCAGGGTGGCGGCGTCGCCGAGGAAGCGCCCGAACACGTAATCGTGCTTGCGGATGGGGGCGCTGAAAAAGAAATGGTGCATGTCGTACTCGAAGTCCTGCTGCACCGAGCGCCCCATCATGGCGGCCATCACGATCACGCCCAGGCAGCCGAGGAAGGCCACGGTCAGCGAGATCGAGCGCGGGGCGTTGATGAACACCCGCCCGCCGAAGCTGACATAGGCATCGCGGAACACCCCGCCGGCGGCCGCCATCCACAGCATGGCCAGCGCCAGGAACATGGCGAAATACACCCAGGTCGACAGCAGTTTCAGGCGCTGGCGCGCCTCGAAGCCTGCGATGGCCAGCAGCGCGCGCATGGTCAAGCCTGGCCGGCGGCGGCGTGACGCCCGGCGATGGTGGCGAAGTAGACGTCTTCCAGGTCGGCCACGGCGGGCTCGAAGCCGTCGCCGGGATCGCGCTCGGCCACCACGTGGATCAGGGTACGCCCGGTCATCAGGCGGGTCGAGATGACAGCGTGTTCACGCTGGAAATGGGCCAGGTCGGCCTTGGCGACGAAACGCCGCCAGACCTTGCCCTGCATGGACTCGATCAGCCTGGGCGGTTCGCCGCACAGCAGCACGTGGCCCTTGTGGATGATGGCCATGTTGGCGCACAGGTCGGCCACGTCGGACACGATGTGGGTCGACAGCAGCACGGTCTTGTCTTCGCCGATATCGGACAGCAGGTTGTGAAAGCGCACCCGCTCCTGCGGGTCGAGGCCGGCGGTCGGTTCGTCGACGATGATCAGCTGCGGATCGCCCAAGAGGGCCTGGGCGATGCCGAAACGCTGGCGCATGCCGCCGGAAAAGCCGCCCAGGCGCTGGTGGCGCACGTCGAACAGATTGGTCTGCTGCAGCAGGCCGTCGACGATTTCGCGCCGGCGCGCCTTGTTCGACAGGCCCTTGAGGATGGCGAAATGGTCGAGCAGTTCGTAAGCGGTCACTTTCGGGTAGACGCCGAAGTCCTGCGGCAGGTAGCCGAGCAGGCGGCGGATTTCATCCTTTTCGTCGAGCACGTCGTACTCGCCGAAGAACACCGAACCGGCGTCGCATTCCTGCAGGGTGGCCAGAATGCGCATCAGGGTCGACTTGCCGGCGCCGTTGGGGCCGAGCAGACCGAACATCCCGGTGGGGATGGTGAGCGAGACGTTGTCCAGCGCCACCACGCCATTGGCGTAGGTCTTGGACAAGTGTCGGATGCGTAATTCCATTCGGGAAACTCCAGGGGCGCGTGATGCCGGCGCGCTGCAGCCTATGAGTGCGCGCGCTTGTTCGATAGTTGCATTGTATAAAATTTATTTGTCCGCCGTCGGTCGATTGCGACGCACCGCCGTTTCGGCGGGCCAGATTGCACAATCGGGGGAATGGTCCGGTGGCGGGCAGCCGTGATTGGCTGCCCGCATGGGGACGCTAGACGGCCAAGGCAGCGATTTCCGCTGGACTGAGTACGCCACGATAAATCCGGAAGTCGTCAACCGCGCCTTTCAGGTACGGTTTCCATGGGTATCGCCCGCGGCCGATCCAGTTCTGGCCGGTGTTGCCCATTCGGAAGGGGAGCAGGTTCATGGCCGTATTGCTGCCCGCCTTGATGCCGTTCACGTACAGCGTCCCGACACTGCCCGCCAGGGTAATGGCCACATGGACCCACTGGGCGTACGGCAGTTCGGCCGTGCCGTCGATTCTTTGCTCGCCGCGCTCGCCGTTGACGGTGATCGCAAAGCGCACGGTGTTCAAGTTGGTGTGCGGCATCAGGCACATGTAGCGGTTGATGTCGGTGCCGAGATCGAATACGCAGGCCCAGGTTTGGCTCGGGCCGCCGCTCCAATAGGCCCAGGTCGAAATCGTGCAATCGCCCAGGTCGGCCAGCGCGCCGGCCGCCAGGCTGACATAGTCGTCGATGCCGTCAAAGGCGACCGCGCCGCTTTTCTTGCCGGCCGCCCAGGCGGCTCCGCCCAGCAGGGTGGCGTCGTTGCCGTGGCCGGTAGCGTCGGCCGCGCTGGTGCCGCTCGTCTCGTCGAATCTCAGGTGGGCATGCAGCTTGACGCCGGTCACGACTTTGGCCTTGTTCGACAGGGCGCTTTCGCCCGCCGGCGTCTGCGCCGTCACCGCGTAATAATAGGTACCGTCTGCCATGCCGCTGTCGGTGAAGGTCAGCAGACCGCTAATCGCCGGGCTGAGCGTGGTGTACGGACCGCCGGGACTGGTAGCGCGCTTGACGGCGTAGCTGGCCGCATAGGCCGTCCCCCACCACGACAGGATGACCTGGCCGTTCGTCACCGTTGCGCTCAGGCCGCTCGGGGCGGCGCCGCCGGCGATCGGATCGCGCGTGCAGGTGAGGGTGCCGTAGCCCAGCTGGTCATAGCCACTGCTGTTGGGTCCGTAATTGCCGCCGCCGCCTTCCGGCCCGGTCAGGTCGACGAATTTCTTGCAGTACGGCGCGGCCAAGCCCTTGCGGTTGACGTAGTGGTGGTAAATCATCGACCACATCGGACGGACCGAGCCGCGCCCGTCAATCGAAAATGCCGTGTCGGTGGTGTTCTGGTTGGCGTACCTGGCGAACGGCACCGTGTAGTAGCTGGTGCCGGATTCGATCAGGTTACCCTTGGCGACATATTCGGCGGCGGCCAAAACCCGGTTATTGTCGTAGCCGTACAGGTCGACCCCCTGGTTCCAGGCCATTTCACAGATGGTGGTCAAGAGCGAAATACTGAGGGTGTTGTGGCCCTGGTCGCGGCCCGACTCCTGGGTCTGGCCCAGATAGCCGGGATGCAGGTAGTAGACGGTTTGCGCCACCGCGCCGTTGCCAAGACCGCCTTTGAAATAGCTGACGGCTTCATAGAACAGCGACTGGTTGTCGCACAACACCCCGATCGCCATGATCGAGGCCACGCAGCACAGGTCCCAGCTGGAGTACACCGTCAGATTGCTGGGAATGAAGCGGTGGTTGATCGGGTAGAACACGGTGAGCATCATGTTCTGGAAGCGCGCGACATCGGCGGCGGCCCAGCCGGCATAGGCGCGCATGATTTCGGCGGCATTGGCGAACTGGTAGCCCTGGATGCCGGCCATCAGGTAGCCGTCGTTGCCGGGATTGCCCGAGACGCCGCCGATGGTCGTCAAGGCCGCGGACCAGGCGTTCATGATCTGGACCGCCTTGTCCGCATAGGCGCTGTCGCCCGACACCTTCCAGCGCAGCGCGCACGCGTAGGCGGCGGCGACGTCGTTGAAGAAAATGCCGGAGTTGTCGGGGTAGCTATTGTCGGCGCCGCGCGAGATGATGGCCTGCGGGTTGGGCGTCCAGGACAGGCTTGCGTGGCTGTTGGCCGTGAGCTTGTTCCAGCCCTCGATCCACGGCGCTGCGCTGGCGGCGACTTTTTGGCGCATCCGGTCGAAGTCGGCCTGGGTGTGCAGCAGGCCGGGGTGCACGAAGCTTGTGCTGGTGGCGGCCAGGAGCCGGGTGGATTGGCTGGCCGAGGCGGAGCCGGTGCCGGCCCCGCAGCCCAACAGGCCCAAGGGGCCGAGCGTGGCCAGTCCCAAGGTGCCTGCGCAGAAGGTCCGGCGCTCCAGGGATACATCTTTCGTGTTTTTTGTCGACATGCGCGCCCTTTAAGATGAAATTGGACCATGTATGGACATGGCGAAATCATCATACTACATTTCCTGCGTGCAACTTTCGTGCGCCGATCGCGGTTTGCACCTGCACGGCGTCATATAATGGGCGCCATGGACATCGTCATCAAAGAAAAGGTGCTGGCCGTCATGCGGCAGGGGCGCAGCCGGGCCGAGTCGGTCGATTATTTTCGCGCGGCGCTGGGGCTGTTTTACCTGGCCGGGCTGATGACGCCGGAAACCATCGACTTCAAGCAGATCGACCGCGATTTCAACCAGTTCATCTACCACAGCATCGGCAAGGGACACAGCATCACCAGCGTGCTGCAGTTCATGAGCGGCAGCAAGGTGGTGCCGGTGGTCGAGTCGCCCCGTTTCATGGAAGCGTTCGCCACCCATTGTCCGGAAGTCTCCAGCGACATGATTCCGTTTTTGCTGTCGCTCAATCTTGGCGTGGCGAAGAATATTTCCGGCCTGGATATCGGCGGCGCGCTGCTCGACTGGATCGACCGGCAAAAGACGTCCGCCGAGGGCGGCACCCCGGGCGCGCCCCCCGTTTTATAATCCTGTTCTTTCATCATTCGATCGTTCGCCATGGACAGCACCCATCATTTCAATCCCCTCGATAAACTGATCGTCGGCATAGACAAAGCCTTGCGCGTGATCGGCGGCGTGGCCACCTCGTCGCGGCCGAATCCGGCGGCGCATGCGGCCGATGGCCAGCTCGACCAGAACGAGCAGCGCCATGCCGCGGGGCTGATGCGGGTCAATCACGTGGGGGAAGTGTGCGCCCAGGCGCTGTACAACGCCCAGGCGCGCTTTGCCGTCAACCCGCAGATGAAGACCCGGTTTGCGCAGGCCGGACGCGAGGAGGAAGATCACCTGGCCTGGACGGCGCAGCGGCTGGCCGAACTGGGATCGCAGCCGAGCCTGCTTAATCCCTTGTGGTATGCCGGCGCCTACGCGCTCGGCGTGGTGGCGGCGCAGCTGGGCGACCAGCGCAGTCTGGGGTTTGTGGTGGAAACCGAAAGCCAGGTCGAAGACCATTTGAACAGCCACCTGAGCCAGCTACCCTTGCAGGATGCCAAGTCGCGCGCGATTGTCGAGCAGATGCGCGTCGATGAAATCGCCCACGGGGC
>CBFGOU010000350.1:0-5387 GCA_965650445.1 uncultured Oxalobacteraceae bacterium
GATGCCCAGCTCGCCCACGCCCTTGGCCTTCATCGGCGACGAGTACGGGTCGGTCTCGTCGAGGAAGATGACTTCCTGGTGCGGAATGTCGGCATGCACCGGCACTTCGTAGCCGGCCAGGTCGTGGTTGACGAAAAAGCCGATCCGCTTATCGACCACCAGATGTTCCATCAGCGCCGCGCCCACCCCCATCGTCATGGCGCCGATCACCTGGCTGCGCGCCGATTTCGGATTCAGGATGCGCCCGGCCGCGCACACGGCCAGCATGCGCCGCACCCGCACTTCGGCGGTGGCGGCGTCGACCGCCACCTCGACGAAGTGGGCGCCAAAGGTCGATTGCTGGACTTTCTTGGCCAGGTCGCCGAATTCGATGCTGTCCTCGCCGGTGAGCGCGCCGTCGCTGGCGGCCTGGCGCAAGGCCAGCGTGCGCGCGCCCGCGCTCACCTCCCCGTCCGCGAAATCGGCCGTGGCCGGGTCCAGCCCAAGCTTCGCCGCGATCGCCTGGCGCAGCTTGACGCAGGCCGCGTACACCCCGGCAGTCGAGCTGTTGCCGCCAAACTGCCCGCCCGACCCGGCCGACACCGGGTAAGCCGAGTCGCCCAGGCGCACCGCCACGTGTTCGAGCGGCACGCCGAGCATCTCGGCTGCAGTCTGGGCGATGATGGTGTAGCTGCCGGTGCCGATGTCGGTCATGTCGGTTTCCACGGTCACCGTGCCGTCGCGCTCGAGGCGCACGCGCGCCCCCGACTTCATCACCAGATTGTTACGGAACGCCGCCGCCATGCCCAGACCGATCAGCCAGCGGCCCTCGCGCACCTTGCCCGGCACGGGATGGCGCTGGTCCCAGCCGAAGCGCTCCGCGCCCATGCGCAGGCAGTCGACCAGGCGGCGCTGCGAGAACTTGCGCTCGCGCTTTTCCGGGTCGACCGTGGTGTCGTTGACGATGCGAAAAGTGACCGGGTCCATCTTCAGTTTCTCGGCCATCTCGTCCATGGCGATCTCGAGCGCCATCATTCCCGGCGCCTCGCCGGGCGCGCGCATGGCGTTACCTTCGGCCAGATCGAGTGTTGCCAGACGCATCCGCGTCATGCGGTTGGCGCCCGCGTACAGGAGGCGGGTCTGCATAACGGCCGTTTCCGGCTTGCCGTCCGGCAGGTCGCCCGACCAGCTCTCGTGCGCGATCGCGCCGATGCGCCCCTCGCGCGTGGCGCCGATGCGGATGCGCTGGATGGTTGCTGGCCGGTGCGTGGTGTTATTCATCATGATGGCGCGTTGCAGCGCCACTTTCACGGGGCGCCGCGCCGCCTTGGCGCCAAGGGCGGCGAGCAGCGCTTCCGAGCGCAGGAACAGCTTGCCGCCGAAACCGCCGCCGATAAACGGCGACACCAGCCGCACATTGGCCGCGGGAATGCCGAGCGTCTTGGCCAGATCGTTCCTGGTCCAGTTGATCATCTGGTTGGAGGTGTACAGCGTCAGCTTGTCGCCGTCCCACTGCGCGATCGAGGCATGCGGCTCCATCATCGCGTGGGTCTGGTCGGGCGTGCTGTAGGTGGCATCGAGCTTGACCGGCGCTTGAACGAACGCGGACTCGAACTTTCCGGTCTGGCTGTCGGGCTTGTCCTGTCCCGGCTTCGGCACGGCCGCCGCGTGCCTGGCCGCCGCAAGGTCGTACCGGCCGGCCTGCTTCGCGTACTCGACCTTGACCAGCACGGCCGCCGCGCGCGCCTGCTCGAACGTCTCGGCGACGACCAGGGCAATGGCCTGGTGGTAGTGCTCGATCTCGGGACCGCCCAGCAGCGTGGCGGTATTGAAATTGCCCTTGCCGAGCTTGCCCGCGCTGTCGGCGGTAACGATGGCGATCACGCCCGGCGCCGCCTTGGCCGCGCTGGTATCCATGCCGGCGATGCGGCCCTTGGCGATGGCCGCGCCCACCACGTAGCCATAAGCGGCATTGGGGACGGCCTTGTGCTGTTCATAAGCGTAGGGCGCGCTGCCGGTGGTCTTCAGGGGACCGTCGATGCGGTCGGTCGGCTTGCCGATGACCTTCAAACGGTCGATCGGATTGGTGGTCGCGGGAGTGGTGAATTTCATCTCATCAGCCTTTCTTCGCTTCCGCCAGCACCGCGTCGAGCGTGCGCTGAACCAGCGGGATTTTGTAGGCATTCTCGCTGGTGACGCGGGCGCCGGCCAGCAGCACGTCGGTCACCGCCTTGCCGCCGCGCGCCAGCTCCGCTTCCGCCGCCGGCACCCGCCACGGACGGTGCGCCACGCCGCCGAGGGCGACCCGGCCGCTGCCGTCCGGCCGCAGCACCGCCGCCACCGACACCAGCGCGAAGGCATACGAAGCCCGGTCGCGCACCTTGTGATAAACGTGCTTGCCGCCAAGCGGACTGGGCAGCGTGACCGCGGTAATCAGCTCGCCCGGCGCCAGCGTGGTTTCGATGTGCGGGGTTGCGCCCGGCAAGCGGTAAAAATCAGCGATCGGGATGGTGCGCACGGCGCCATCCGGCCGCACCGTTTCCACGCCGGCGTCGAGCAATTGCATGGCCACCGCCATGTCGCTCGGATGGGTCGCGATGCAGGTCTCGCTCTGGCCGACGATCGCATGGCTGCGGGTGTAGCCGCCGAGCGCGGCGCAGCCACTGCCCGGCGCGCGCTTGTTGCAGGCCTGGTTGGTGTCGTAGAAATAGGGACAGCGGGTGCGCTGCAGCAGATTGCCGGCGGTGGTCGCCTTGTTGCGCAGCTGCGCCGACGCACCCGCCAGCAGCGCGCGCGACAGCACGGCGTAATCGCGCCGCACCCGCGCATCGGCCGCCAGGTCGGTATTGCGCACCAGCGCGCCCACGCGCAGTCCGCCGCCCGGCGCGGCCTCGATCTTGTCGAGCGCCAGGCCGGTCACGTCGACCAGATGCGGCGGGGTCTCGATCTCCAGCTTCATCAGGTCCAGCAAATTGGTGCCGCCGGCGATAAAGCGCGCCCCGGGGACGCGCGCAACTGCGGCGGCCGCTTCGGCCGGCGTCCTGGCGCGCTGATACGTAAAGGCCTTCATGCTTTACCTCCCGCAACTTCGGTAATCGCCTCGACGATATTCGAATAGGCGCCGCAGCGGCAGATATTGCCGCTCATGCGTTCGCGCAATTCGGCCGCCGACAGCAGCGGTTTGGCGTTCAGATCGGGGCTGGCATGGCTGGGGATGCCCTGGCCAATCTCGTCCAGCATCGCAACTGCCGAGCAGATCTGCCCGGGCGTGCAGTAACCGCACTGGTAGCCGTCATGCCTGATAAAGGCCGTCTGCATCGGATGCAGCCTGGCGGGCGTGCCCAGGCCTTCGATGGTGGTGATGTCCGCGCCCTCGTGCATCACGGCAAGGCTCAGGCAGGAATTGATGCGGCGCCCGTCGACGATCACGGTACAGGCCCCGCACTGCCCCTGGTCGCAGCCTTTCTTGGTGCCGGTCAGGTGCAGATGCTCGCGCAGCATGTCGAGCAGGCTGGTGCGGGTGTCGAGCTCCATGGCGTGGCGCTGGCCATTGACGCGCAGGGACACCTTGGCGAGCACCGGCGCGGGCGTGGCGGCGGTTTGCGCAGCGGCCACCGGTGGCAGCGCAACCGCGGTCGCCGACAGCGCACCAGTAATGAGCAGATCGCGCCGGGCTTGATCGATATCGCTGGAGTTATCCATGAGTTCACTTCCTCTCGGCTGACGACAAGTGACGGGCCGTAGAGGAGCGAGGCGGCCCGACCAAGAGCCTGTGATGTTACGATAATTTTAACAGGCGATTCATGCCGTGCAGCGCATGGGTTTATGTCGCTGCTTCATGAGTCCGGGCCTGTCGGTGGCAAGCGTTTACACCTGCATATTCATGATTTCGTGATAAGCCGACACCAGCTTGTTCCTCACCTGCACCGTGGCCTGGAAGCCGATGCTGGCCTTCTGCATCGAAATCATCACATCCGACAGATTGACCGAATCGTCGCCCATGGCGAAGGCCTTGCCCTTGGCTTCGGCCGCGTTCTGCGCGTCGCTGACCTGGCTGATCGAGTTTTTCAGCGCATCGGCGAAATCGACCTTGGCGGCGCTGCCGGGTGCGGCGATGTCGGCGGGCGCGGCCACGCCGGCGGTCGGCTTGGTCGCCGCCGCCTTCAACTGTTCCATCATCGCCTGAATGCGGCTGTTGTCAATTCCACCAATGTTCATGTTGTTCTCCTGTGACGACACTATGACGGCCTCTTCCATGCCGCCGCCACGCGGGTACAATGCCAATACACGCGATGTCAGGCTGTCACAATAGCAGGGGATGCGCCAGTTTTCCGTCCGAGCAGAGCGCGAAAGCGCGCTCTATTCAGGCCTTTGACCGGTCCCCGCCGCCCGCATAATTGTGCCTGAGCCCCAGTTTCGTCTTTACCGCTGGGAACATTCATTGACACGTTGGGCGCTACGCCCCGGAACCAACCCATGGCAGCAGCCGAAGAACTCGTCGACATCAACCCCGCACCGCCGCCTACATTCCTGCAGACGCCGCTGGGACGCAATTTCATGCTCGGCCTGGGAATCGCAATCGTGCTGGCCATCATGGCGGCGGTGTGGATGTGGAGCCAGCAGCCGGAATACCGTGTCCTGTTTGCCAACGTCAGCGACCGCGACGGCGGCGCCATCACCGCCTCGCTCGACCAGATGGCGGTCCCGTATAAATTCTCCGAAGGCGGCGGCGCCATCCTGGTGCCGAGCGACAAGGTGCACGATGTGCGCCTGAAACTGGCCGCGCAAGGCTTGCCCAAGGGCGGCAATGTCGGCTTCGAGCTGATGGAAAACCAGAAACTGGGCGTGTCCCAGTTCCACGAACAGGTCAATTACCAGCGCTCGCTGGAAGGCGAACTGGCGCGCTCGATCGAATCGCTGGCCGCGGTCGGCTCGGCGCGCGTGCACCTGGCCCTGCCAAAACCGTCCGTGTTCGTGCGCGAACAGCAAAAACCCACCGCTTCGGTGCTGCTGAACCTGCAAACCGGCCGCGCGCTCGACCAGGCCCAGGTCAGCGCCATCGTCCACCTGGTCGCCTCCAGCGTGCCGGAACTGCCGCTGTCGAACGTGACGGTGGTGGACCAGAACGGCAACCTGTTGTCGGACACCAGCAAGCAGGCCGGCGCCAAGCAGCTCGACCCGAACCAGCTCAAGTATGTGCTGCAGCTGCAGCAAAGCATCGTCAAGCAGGTCGAGTCCCTGATCACCCCGCTGGTCGGCGAAGGCAATGTGCGCGCCGAAGCCACCGCCGACGTCGACTTCGCCCAGGTCGACACCGCCGCCGAAGTCTACAAGCCCAATTCGCCGCCCAATCCGCAAGCCATCCGCAGCAGCCAGACCTCGGAAGCGGGCAACCCGGGCGCCGGCGC
>CBFGOU010000351.1:0-5384 GCA_965650445.1 uncultured Oxalobacteraceae bacterium
TGATCGACGCGCGCGCGGCCGACCGCTTCCGCGGCGAGAACGAAACCATCGATCCGGTGGGTGGCCACATCCCGGGCGCAAAGAACCGCTTTTTCAAGGATAACCTGCAGCCGGACGGGCGCTTCAAGGAGGCGCCCCAGCTGCGCGCGGAATTCGGCGCGCTGCTGGCCGATCCGGCCAAGGCGATCATGCAGTGCGGCTCGGGCGTGACGGCCTGCCACAACCTGCTGGCGCTCGACGTGGCCGGCCTGTCCGGCGCGGCGCTCTACCCCGGCTCGTGGAGCGAATGGTGCGCCGATCCGGCGCGCCCGGTGGCCAGCGGACCGGCTTAGCCAGGCGCTTTCAGGGCCAGTCCGTCCATACCGCTTACAATCGCCCGGGGCCGACCGAATCCTTGACGATCTTCGGCACATCGCTTGCCGGATAAGGCGCCGGAACAATGACTGTCGACTTTCCCGTGAACGGCGTTAATGCGCGCGTATCGGCGGGAAAGGTGCCGGCGGTTGGCGTCGGGTCGGCCACATTGGCGACACAGGCCCGCTCCAACACGGACGAACAGGCCGACGACACGGTGCTGCTCATGTCGGCCAGCGGCGCCAGCACGATGCCGGGATCGCTGCCCGACACCACCGGACGCGCGACGTTATCGTAGTAGTTCCCTTCAACCAGCACCGAGGTCGTCTGCGCGGTAGCGTCGAGCCCGTGGCCGTGCGGTGCATACTCGAAGTAATTATTAAATATGTGCATCACCATGGTGCCATCGGCCGTCCCGGTATGGGGGGCGCGCCCGCCGAAATGGTGGAAATGGTTGTTGGCGATCGTAAAGCTGTCGGCCGTGCCATACAGCAGCATCATGTAGTAGTGGGTGCCGTCGCAGGTGGCCGAATACGGCGTACGGCCGTCAAAATCGTTCCACGACACGGTCACGTTGGAGACCGAACCCCAATGTGCTACAAGGATCTGGCGGCCGATCAGCGAGAAGTGGTTGTGATCGATCCAGACGTGATCCACATCGTCGAACGTCATCGCATCGCCGCCCCAGACCAGCTGCGGGTTGATATCGGTGATGTGCAGGTTGCGGATGATGATGTTTTTAACGCTCGTCGCGGTCAGGCCTTTGCCGCGTATGGTCGCGTTGCTGCCGACCCCGATCAGGCTTTTATTGGAGCCCATCAACAAAGGCGTCGGGCCGGCGAGATCCGAGGCCATGAGAACGGTCGGCTTGAGTGTGCAAGCGCCCAGGCTGGCGGCAATGTATTCGCTGGGCGCGGGCGCGCCCAGCGGATTGCTGCACTGATTGACGACGCAGACCTCGCGCACCTCAGTGCCTTCGGTGCCGCGGAAATCGATGGTGCCTTCCACTTCGATAATGCGCGCCACGTGATCGGTACATTTTCCGCCCGACTTCGTGCGGCACAGTTCATACGCCAACTGGGCCGGCGTGGTGACGCGAACTACCTCGCCGCCCTTGCCGCCGGTGGTGCCCGCGCCAAAGCCGACCGGGAGGTCGCCGGCGCCGGGCGTGCCCGCCAGGCCGGCCATGATTGCCGCACTGGCACTGGCGGTCCATTGCTGGCCGGGCGCGCCGGACAGTGCCGCCTGGATCGTGGCCGCGCCGTTGGCGTTGCCGGCCGCGTCCAGCGTCAAGCCGCTCGACCTGGAGGCGATGAAATAGTGCCCGCCGCCGTCCTCGCTAAAGCGCCATTTTTGCCAGGCGCCGCCGCCGCAGTACCATTGCTGCAGCACGGTCCCGGCCGCCGCCGCCGCCCCCGGCAGGTCGATACACTGGCCGCTGCCGACGTTGATCAGGGTGTAGTCGCCGGCGTCGTCCTTGACGGCCTTCCACTGCTGAAATGCGGTGCCGCTGCACGCCTGGCTCTGCAAGGCGGTGCCAGGGTTGGTGCTCGCGTTGACGACGCCGAGGCAATTGCCCGCCTGTGCAGCCTTGAGCGTGAGGATGGCGCCGCTGGCCGGACCTACCGTCGTGGCGCCGCTGTTCGACACCGTGGCCAATGGCAGGGCCCACTTCTGATTGTTCGCGCCGGCCCAGGCCGACTGCACGACGTCCGCGCCGAAGGCGGTGCCCGATTCAGGGCCCGCCAGCGCCAGCCGGCTGTATTTGGAGAGGATGCCGAAGCGGCCATTGCCCTGGTCGCCCACATTCCATTTCTGATAGTCGGCGCCGCTGCACTTCCACTGCTGCAAAGTGGCGCCGTTCGCGGTCGTGGCGTTCGGCACATCGATGCACAGCCCGCTACCGACGTTGACCAGCTCGAAATAGCCGGACGTATCCTTGACCAATTTCCACGACTGGAAATTGCCGCCGTCGCAACTCTGACTCTGCAGCAAGGCCCCGTCGGCCGTGCTGTTGCCTTTGACACCCAGGCACAGCGTGCCGTCGTCGCTGACGATGCTGGACACCGAACCGGTGTTGACGGTTGCCGCGCCCGAATGCGCTGCCGCCGCGATGATGACGATCGATACGGCCACCTGTATCGGCAACTTGGTTGCCGGCGCCTGCCCTTTGGTTTTGTTGACGATCTGCATGAAGCTCCCGTTATGCAAACATTGTGAGGATTAAAACATTGCTCGGCAGGAGATTACACGTTCATATAGTTTTCTCCCAGCAAATTTATTTCTATTTGCGAAACTTTCAACAGCCGGCGCAATGCGTTCGTCACCTGCCAGGCTGGGAACACCAGCTAGCTCGACCGGCGATTGCGATTGCGACGCGCCCGAGCCGAAAGGGAAGATGATCCCGGTAGAATCGCTCCAAACGGCCGGCAAGGTGAGTGAGATCTTGATGTGGCTCTTGGGTCCAAAGGGTGGCAAGGGGGGCATGGGCTCGCCGGCCGGCGGCCGTCAACCAGTGCCCAGTTACTAAGGATAGAAATGGAAAATCAAGACGATAGGGCGGCGCTCCTTCAGGCGCATCCGGAAGCGCAATTCATTCCGGGCGCGCTGCTAATGAAGTATGGCCCCCAGGACTATATCGGCGCAGCACTGGCCGTGCGCGGCTCGCTGTATTTCGACGGTTCCCATACGCCGGAAGTGCGCTCTGCCATGTGCGACTGTTTCGAGGCATACGAGGCGATTGCAAAGGACCATTTGCAGTGGTTATGGCGGGAAGAGCCTCCTACAGGCCCAGATCAATTTGCCTATGCGAAGGCGCCGCCCATGCGCAAGATGATGGAGAAATTGCGACCTGACGATTTGCCCAGCTTTGCCTATACCGGCGGCGCCAAACCGGAGGACGCCAGCCAGTGGCTGTTTCAGGTATCTGGAATACGGGCATGGAAAGCAAAGATGGGAACCTGGGGATTGGCTACGCTGACGTTCTCGTTTCCGCCCCAGTTCGTAGAAGAGCACCCGACGGCCATGCAGAAGCTGTTTGTGGAATTCGCCAGGACGCTCAAGGCAGTGCATGGGTTTGCCGGCTTTGCCTTTAACCTCTCGCTGGTGCGCGATGAGCCGAACGAGCCCACCGAGGCATTCATGGCGGCCAGGATGAGTGGACTGGACGTGGGCGATCCGGTCCTTATGGGTGGCCGGGCAAAGTACGGGATTAAGGACCACATCAAAACGGTCGGATGGCTGACCGCCATCAACCATGCCATGGTCGAAAAGGTTGGCGGGCAATTCACGCTGCGCTCGGAACTGCCGGTGAGCTGGTTTGCCAAGTACGACTATGGCAACGGTATCGTCATCCAGGCCGGGCCGAAGCCGGAAATCGTCCCAATCGAAGTTGATCCACGCCCGGCGATCTACGTGTTGCCGAATATGGCGTTGAAAGACATTCGCATGACCGAGATCGGCGGCTTTCATTACGGATCGAAAGACGGCGAGCCGCGGCTTCGGGGCGTCGCCGCAGATGAATGGCTGCAGCGTTTCGACGTGCCCGAGGACGACCTGATGAAGTACAAGACGAAGCTGTTGGGCGAGCCGAAACT
Source organism: uncultured Oxalobacteraceae bacterium (assembly GCA_965650445.1). Classification (GTDB taxonomy): domain Bacteria; phylum Pseudomonadota; class Gammaproteobacteria; order Burkholderiales; family Burkholderiaceae_D; genus Telluria_A. The sequence continues at coordinate 3,951 of CBFGOU010000351.1, forward strand.
GACGAAGGAAACTACGCTGACTGAACAACTGTAAAAGCAGCTCTACCCGCCATCCAAGACAAGGTACAACCGGTTCCAGGCGGCCGCCGACCTCTACTCATGAAATATCCGGTCTAGCTCGATCCGCAGCCGGAACCGCAGCTGGACCCACAGCTGCTGCCGGAGCAGCTCGAACTGCCGCCGCCGTCGCAGCCGGCATCGCCCGTGCTGCCGCCATCGCTCCAGCTGCTGCCTCCAGTGTCATGCGAGTGCCGGCGCGGCTGGACTTCCCATGAGTGAATCAGCCCGCTCGTGAGCAGGGCGTCCGGGGCGAACGAGGCCGGATAGGCGATCTCCGATAACGGCTTGCCCCCGCTGCTCATGGGCGACAAGCCCACCCTGCCTCGCTGGACCCGGTAAGCATACCCTTGCGGCATGCCCAGTTCGCGGTCCGCCGAAAACAGTCTTGGCAAGCCAGTGCCGCCGCGCTGCAGCCGCTCGCGGGTACGCGCCTTGACCAGGCAGACCGCCAGCGACTGCTCGATCGGCGCGTCCATGGCGTCGCCCTCGACGTGCGGGATCACTGCGCCAAAGTGCTTGATGCAGAACTGTTCCAGTCCGATGGCATTCATGCGCAGCCACGCATGCCAGACCGAATCGGCCGCTTTCGACGGCAACGCACAGGGCTGTTCGCTGCCGGCGGCACAGTCGAAGAACTGCATCAGGGCTTCGGCGGAGCGCGCGAAAAAAAAGGCATCGCGCGGGATGCCTTGGAATTCAGTGGGAGCGCTGTTGGCCCAGTAGGGGAATAGCGTGGGTGGCAAATCGGCCAGCGCCGTCTTGTACGGCGAACGGCGCGTCAGCCGCCTGGCTTTAAAAGCGTGGATGGTACCGAATGTGGCAGTGAACATGCTGGGCTCCTGTCTCGCGGCCGGATCCGGCTCGCGATTTGATTATGCCACGCTTAATGGCCGGCCGTCAGAAACAGCACGATCAGCACGCCGAGCGCGATCAGCATCACCTGCGGGACCGATTCGCGCACGGTGGCGCGGCGTTGCATTTGCGGCATCAGGTCGCTCACGGCAATGTAGATGAAGCCGGACGAGGCGAACACCAGTACATAGGGAATCATGCCGCTGGCCCGGTCCAGGGTGTAGTAGCCGAGCAGGCCGCCGGCCACCGACATCAGGCTGCACAGCAGGTTGAAGACGTAGGCGCGCAGGCGCGAGAAGCCGGCGTTGAGCAGCACGATGAAGTCGCCGATTTCCTGCGGAATTTCGTGGGCGATGATGGCCAGGCCGGTGACGATGCCCAGCTCCGGATTGGCCAGGAAGGCGGCGGCGATGAGGATGCCGTCGGTGAAGTTGTGCATGCCGTCGCCGATCAGGATCATCCAGCCGGCCTTGCCCGCTTCGCGCTTGTCGTGGCCATGCGCGTGGTGATGGCCATCGCCTT
>CBFGOU010000352.1:0-5373 GCA_965650445.1 uncultured Oxalobacteraceae bacterium
TCCAGGCCCGGTTGACGACGGTGGCGCCGAGCGAGACCGAGAGCCGGTGGTGGCTGGCAAAATCGGCGGCCACGCGCTGCACGCCCAGTTCCCAGGCCACACCGTTGCCGCCGGCGCCATACAGCACACTATTGGTCAGGCGCAGGCCGCGGGCGAACTCATAATTGAGAAAGGCCCCGCCCTGCAAGTGCGCCTTGATGACCTGCATGCCCGCCAGCCGGTTGCTGCCGACGGCCGTGACTCCCATGGGCGGGGCGGCCAGGTAGGAGTTGTCGGGCGAGGTACCGCCCACGGCGCCGCCCATGCCACCCTCGTCGCGGCGCGGCTGCACGGCCAGCAAGGGGCCGAATTCCAGTCCCGGCCGCTGCGACAGGTGCCAGCCGGCACTCATGCCGGAAACGAACAGACCGTTGCTGAACTCAAACTGCAACAGCGGCAAGGCGCGCGTGCGGCGCGCGTCCGCGCCCTCGAAACGCGGCTGCGCGATCGCCCCCAGCCCGACATACATGTCATGGCTGCCGTCCGGCATCAGATTGGACGCCGGCGTCTGGGCAGCGGCGCCGCTGCAGGCGCCGCACAGGGCGAGGGCAAAAAGCTTGTTCATGTCTGGGGGGCGGAAGTGGGCACGGACCGCCATTCTACGGCTTGCCGTGCGACACTGCCTTACTGCGGCTTCTTCGCTATCGTCACAAACTCGACGGGTTCATCGCTGCGCGCCGTGCGCACCAGCTGGCCCGGCGTGGTGATCACCATGGTGCACAGCTCCAGGATATTGGGGCCGGAATCGGTCCTGGCGACGATCAGCTTGCCGTCCTTGTGCGTCACGCCGGTGATATCGGTGGCGTAGCAGCCGCCCGGCTGGGTGCCCATGAATACGCCCAGTACCATCGTCGTGCTGAAGTCGATTGCCGGTACGGGTTCTTCGGGGGCATGTTCACGCCACAGCGCATTCCAGCTGCCGGCATCCTTGATCACCACGTTCCTGCTGGTCGAAATGCCGGACGAGAAGCGCCGGTCGATCTGGACGAACGGCGGGTTGAGCACGGTAAAGTTGACCTTTTCCACCTTGTGGCCACTGCCCAGACCCAGGTCGCTGGCATCCGGATGCTTGACGATGATGTCGAACAGGGTCTTGGCAGCGTCGTCGCTGCACGCGCTGCGCGGACCGGCGATGCTGTCTTCCTGCGAGCAAAGCAGTTTCTCGGTGGTGTTGCCGTACAGACGGTAGGAATAGGCGGCGTCGGCGCAATTGCCGGCGCGGTCCCAGAACACGTATTGCTGATCGATCACGAAGAGGCGGTTGCGGACGTCGGCACAGACGGGGTCCTGGGCCTGGGCGACAAACTTGCTGGTGTCGATGGCGCCGCCGGGATTGGGTTCGCCGACGGCGATGCTGTTGCCGGCCTGGCGATCGGGGCCCGGATCGCCGCCTTCGCCGCCGCATCCTGCCAGGAACAATACACTGGCCAATGGCAGTGCCCACGTCAGTCCTCTTGCTCGCTGCATGATCCATCCTTCAGAATAAAAAAAGCCCGCGATACGCTCGCATCGGCGGGCAAACGGAAAAACCCGATGCCGCCATCTTAGCCAGGCGGGGCGCGCCAGTCCCCCTGCGACTGTCGGCCAATTGTCGTGAATTTGTAATGTCGCGGCCGGGGCAATGGTCTTATACAATGGGCAAGATGAATCGCCTCTTCCTCCGCTTCGCCGTCCTGATCATGCTGTCGATCACGGTGGCGACCTTGCTGATCTACTGGTCCGTCAGCCGCCTGTTCGGCGACCCGCTGGACGATATCGCCCGGCGCCAGGCCGCCGCGCAGATTTTTCTGCTGGAACAATACGTCGACCAGGCCCCCACCGACGAGTGGCTGGCGCGCCTGAACAAGGTGCGCGAAGTATCCAAGGTGCGGCTGGAGTTGATCGGCCTGGACCGGGCGCTGGCCGCCGTACCGGCCGGACAGCGCGCCGCGCTGGAACGGGGCGAGGTCGTCATCGACGCGCGCAACAAGGCGTTTTACCGGCGGGTGGACCGTACCGGCAACAGCTACATCGGCAGCGACAGCGAAGCCATCGTGGCGCGCGACCTGCCGCTCGACGTCGGCCTGGCCGTGCGCATCGAAGCCGTGCGCTTCGTGATCGTGGCGCTGGCCTTGCTCATTCCCATCGGCTGGTGGTCGTGCTCGCACTGGAAAGGCTTGCAGCAGTTGTCCGAGGTGGCGCGCCAGGTCGGCGAAGGAAAGCTGGAAGCGCGCGCGCGGCTCAGGCCCGGCGCCAGCATCTACCCGCTGGCCGAGCGCATGAACGACATGGCCGGGCGCATCGCAGGCTTGATCGATAGCCAGAAAAACCTGATGCATTCGGTCTCGCACGAACTGCGCACGCCGATTGCGCGCCTGGAATTCGCACTGGAGCTGCTGCGCGACAAGGTCGACGATCCGGCGCTGGAAACCCGCATCGCCGCCATGGAAGGCGATGTGGCCGAGCTCAATACGCTGGTCAATGAGCTATTGGGAATGATCCGGCTCGACAGTGCGCAAGCGCTCAGCCTGGCGCCCTTCGACCTGGCGGCGGCGCTGCGCGAATGCGTCGCCGGCCTGGACCGGCAGGTCGATCTGCAGCTTGGCGCGCTGGGCAGCTTTACCGGCGACCAGCGCCTGGTGCTGCGCGCGTTCGACAATTTGCTGCGCAATGCCGCGAAGTATGCGGACCAGCGCATCGCGGTGAAGGCGCTGCGCCGGGCAGACCGCATAGAAATCAGCGTGGAAGATGATGGCCCCGGGATTCCCGAAGCCGAGCGGGAGCGGATTTTCGAGCCCTTCTATCGGCTCGACCGCAGCCGCGACCGCGCCAGCGGCGGCTTCGGGCTGGGCCTGTCGATTGCGCAAAAGGCCGTGACGCTACACGGTGGAACCATCCGGATCGGCAGCTCGCCACTGGGCGGCGCGAGCATGACGATGGTGTTGCCGATCTAGCGCACGCGGAACTTTACTTGGCCGGCTCAGGCCACAAATGGGTAGCGCCGTACCACAAGTGTTCCCACCAGTGATCGCGCGAGCGCACCAGTTCCAGGCACTTCTTGTCGATTTCGCCTTTGAAGACGGGATCGGCACATTTATTGGTCACCAGGGCATAGCGCTGGTTCTCAGCGTTGACGAGCGCAATGGCAAGCCACAGCACCACGCCCGCCAGGACCACCACCAGCGTCCACGCCAGCTGGTTGACCTGGCTGGTTTCGAACAGATCCTCCTCGTTCGGCCGGGAGCCGTCGTAAATCTTGAGGATCTTTTTCTCTACATCGCTCATTTTCCGGTCTTTGCTGGCGCAACGCCCTTGTCTTTTTTGGCCTGGGCCACCAGGGCATCGAGCACCTGGGTGGTTCCGGTCAGAATTTGCGCTTCCGGCACGTTCCTGTTCGCCGCCGACACGAGCGACGGCGAGGTCAGGAAACGGCCATCGACGATGATCGTCGGTACGCCATCGACCTTGTAGGCGGCGGTAATGGCCGGCACGCGTTTCAGTTTAGTCAGTACACCGAAGGAATTCCAGGTGTCCAGGAACTTGGCCTTGTCCAGGCCGTTCTTGGCCGCCCAGTCGATGATGGCCTCGTCCCTGTTCAGGCGCAGGTGCTCGACGTGGAAGGCACGGAAGACCTTCGGCGTGTACTCCTCGGCCTTGCCCATCGCTTCAAGCGTGAGGAACAGATGCGCTTCCGGATCGTTGGCACCGGAGTACGGTAAATGCATCCGCTTGAAGTTGATGTTGTCACCCTGCCGTTTGACCCAGTCGGCCAGGGTTGGTTCCAACGCGTTGCAATGCGGGCAGTGGAACATGAAAAATTCGATCACTTCGATCTTCTTGCCCACCGCCTGGACCGGCTGCGGCGTGTCCAGCGTCATGTATTCGGCGCCATTTTGCGGGGCGACCGGCGAGGCGAACGCGGTGCTGGCGATCAGGCCGGCAGCGGCGAGAACAAAACGCAGAGAACGCATAAATATCCTTCTTGAATGAGTTGAGCGAACGATCGCGAGATTACCACTTTTTTCGCGGAAAGCCCGGTTGCCGGGCCGTATTTTGCAATTGCTTACCTCTTTAACGCAAGCTCACGGACGGCGTTGACGTGCCCGTTCCAGCTTTTCGCACAGCTCGGCCGCTCCCTCGGCCATGCGTGGCCCCGGCCGGGCCAGCAAGTCGCCGTGCAGGGTGAACAGATTGTCACGCTGCTGCGCCAGCAAACCCCTGTAGGGTTTCCACATCGCCACGCCAAGCTCGGCCGGGTCGTGGCGCTCGCCGCCGACCACCACTTCGGGATTGTGCGCCAGTACCGCCTCGATCGACACCTGCGGTGCCTTGACGTTGGATGCTGCAAATACATTAACGCCGCCGCACAGGCCGATGACGTCGTTGACGATCTGCCGTCCGCCCAGGGTGAACAGGGGCTTTTCCCAGATCTGGTAAAACACCCGGACCGGGGCGCGCGCCGCGTAGCGCAGGCGCAGGTCCGCGATGCGGGCGCGAAAGCCGGCCGCGGCCTTGCCGGCGGCCGCCTCGGTGCCGAGCAGCTGGCCCAGCTTGCCGATATCGGTGGCGATCTGGTCGAGCTGCTGCGGTTCGCTGTAATACATGGGGATGCCGAGCTGGCGCAACTGCTCCAGCTGGCGCGCGGTATTGCCGCTTTGCCAGACCACCAGCAGGTCCGGTTGCAGCGACAGCACACGCTCGATATCGATCTGGTTGCTGTCGCCCACCTGGGCAAGCGCGGTGGCGGCGGCGGGAAAGTCGCTGTACTTGACCACGCCCACCACGCGCGCACCGGCGCCGGCCGCAAACAGCAGTTCGGTCGCGTGTGGCGACAGCGCCACCACGCGCCGGGCCGGATGGGCCATGCTGACGCGCTGGCCGCTGTCGTCGACGACGGTAACGGCGGCCAGCGCCGCGCCGCTGGCCAGGGCCAGCAAGGCCGCGCAACAACGCTGCAGCGTGCCTGCCATGGCCTTAGAAGTCGTAGCGGGCCGACAGCTTCAGCTGGCGCGCGTCGCTCGGGTAGATGCCCCCTGCGCACGAAAACGCATTGCTGAAGTAACGCTTGTCGGCCAGGTTCAGGCCGGCCAGTGCCAACTCCCACGCGCCGAGCTTGCGGGCATAGCGGGCGTCGAAGGTGTGGTACGAAGGCACCCGCGTCGCGCAGCTGTTGGTGAAGTCGTTGCCGTAACGCTGGCTGGAGACATACTGCACGCCGACATCGGCGCTCTGGCCGTCGCCCGGCAGCCAGGACAGCCGCGCGCTGAACATGTTTTTCGGCACCAGCACCATCTCGCGGCCGCTGTACTGGCCTTCGGTGAAGCGCGCCTTGCCGTGCTGGTAATGGGCGTAGGC
>CBFGOU010000353.1:0-5363 GCA_965650445.1 uncultured Oxalobacteraceae bacterium
CTGGCCGAAGGCATCGCCACCATCGCCGCGGCCTTCTGGCCCAAGCCGGTGATCGTGCGCCTGTCGGACTTCAAGTCGAACGAGTACAAGAAGCTGATCGGCGGCTCGCGCTACGAGCCGGATGAAGAGAACCCGATGCTGGGCTTCCGCGGCGCGGCGCGCTACCTGTCGCCGGACTTCGCCGAGTCGTTCGAGATGGAGTGCGCGGCCATGAAGCGCGTGCGCAACGACATGGGCCTGACCAACGTCGAGATCATGGTGCCGTTCGTGCGTACCCTCGGCCAGGCCGGGAAGGTGGTCGATCTGCTGGCCAGCAATGGCCTCAAGCGCGGCGAGAATGGCCTGCGCCTGATCATGATGTGCGAAGTGCCGTCCAATGCGATTCTGGCCAACGAGTTCCTGCAGTACTTCGACGGCTTCTCGATCGGCTCGAACGACCTGACTCAGCTGACCCTGGGCCTGGACCGCGACTCCGGCATGGCGCTGCTGGCGGCCGACTTCGACGAGCGCGACCCGGCCGTCAAAGCCATGCTGTCGATGGCGATCAAGGCCTGCCGCGCGCAGGGCAAGTACATCGGCATTTGCGGCCAGGGCCCGTCGGACCACCCCGATTTCGCCGCCTGGCTGATGGGCGAGGGAATCGAATCGATGTCGCTGAACCCCGATTCGGTCATCGATACCTGGCAAAAGCTGGCCGCCATATAAACGTTGACTCTTTGCAAAAATGGGATAGACTAACCGGTAACAACATACCGCGATACCGATCATAGACCACTATCTCATTGATGTGCCGACCCTCGTAGCCGCTCGCGGCCGCGGGGGTTTTTGTTTTGTGTTCTCACCTTGCGAGGAACTGCCATGACCGACTGGATGATGTGGCTTGCGCTTGCCGCCGTGCTGGTAATCGTCGAGCTGTTTACCGGGACCTTTTACATACTGATGATCGCCATCGGCGTGTCCACCGGCGCGCTGGCGGCGTGGGCCGGCATGGAGATGCCGGGACAGATTCTGGTGGCCGCCGTGATCGGCGTGGCCGCCACCAGCGTGCTGCATCGCAGCCGCTTCGGCGCGCCCTCGCGCAAGGATGCGGCGCGCGATCCGAACGTCAATCTCGACATCGGCCAGCGCATCACGGTCGACACCTGGGCCGGCGGCAAGGCGCGCGTGATGTACCGCGGCGCGCCATGGGATGTCGAACTGGGGCCCGGCGCCACGCCGGAGGCGGGCAACTACCAGATCGTCGAAGTGCTGGGCAGCCGCCTGATTGTCACCAATTCCTGAACCCCTCATAACAACACTGAAAGAGGCATGACATGTTTGGAACCGTAGCGATAGTCCTGTTTGTACTGGCCCTGGTGTTCGTCTTCAAGACAATCAACGTGGTGCCGCAGCAGCATGCGTGGGTGGTGGAGCGGCTGGGAAAATACCATGCGACCCTGTCGCCCGGCCTGAACATCGTGGTGCCGTTCATCGACCGCATCGCCTACAAGCACAGCCTGAAGGAAATCCCGCTGGACGTGCCGCCGCAGGTCTGCATCACGCGCGATAACACCCAGCTGCAGGTCGACGGCATCCTGTACTTCCAGGTTACCGATGCGATGCGCGCGTCGTATGGTTCGTCGAACTACCTGGCGGCGATCACCCAGCTGGCGCAGACCACGCTGCGCTCGGTGATCGGCAAGATGGAGCTCGACAAAACCTTCGAAGAGCGCGATCACATCAACACCACCATCGTCAACGCGATCGACGAATCGGCCGCCAACTGGGGCGTGAAGGTGCTGCGCTACGAGATCAAGGACTTGACGCCGCCGCAGGAAATCCTGCACGCGATGCAGGCGCAGATCACCGCCGAACGCGGCAAGCGCGCGCTGATCGCCGCCTCGGAAGGGCGCAAGCAGGAACAGATCAATATCGCCACCGGCGAGCGCGAAGCGGCCATCGCCCGCTCGGAAGGCGAGGCGCAGGCCTCGATCAACCGCGCCCAGGGCCAGGCCCGCGCCACCGTGCTGATGGCCGAGGCGAGCGCCGAAGCGCTGCGCCAGGTGGGCACGGCGATCCGTCAGCCGGGCGGCGACGATGCGGTCAACCTGCGTGTGGCCGAGCAGTATGTGAAAGCCTTCGGCGATCTGGCCAAGACCAATAATTCGATCATCGTGCCGGCCAATCTGGGCGAGATGAGCGGGCTCATTGCCAGCGCCATGCAGATCGTCAAAGCGCAGAAATAGGCGTCGAGGGAGGCAATGCGAACACCGTTCTGGCTACCTCACAGTGCCCCGCGAATGCGGGGGGCGACGGCGGTTTATGGTTAAGCCTGCATAAAGTTTGGCTCGGTACGATGCTGGTGTTTCGTCCACCATCCCATCGAAAGGGCAACACCATGAAAGCGCTGCTGCGGGCCAATAAAGGCTTCCTGATGTTTCTGTTGTTGTTCGGCGTGTTCCGCACCGCAATGGCCGACTGGAGCCCGATTCCGTCCGCATCGATGCATCCCAATCTGCTCGAAGGCGACGTGGTATTCATCAACCGGCTGGCCTTCAACGTCAAGGTGCCGCTGACCAATGTGGTGCTGGCCCATACCGGGGAACCCAAGCGCGGGGACGTGGTGATCTTTTCCTCGCCCGAAGACGGTACCCGCCTGATCAAGCGCCTGGTCGCCGTGCCGGGCGACGTGGTGGAAATGCGCAATGAACAGCTGATCATCAACGGCAAGGCGGCCGACTACGTGCCGGCCGGCACCAGCACCGAACCGGTCGGCAATATTCCCGCCGTGCTGGCCTCGCAGTACGATGAAACCATCGATGGCCATCAGCGCCGCATTCAGGTGTTTCCCGGCAGCGTGGCGCGGCGCAGCTTCGCCCCGTTGACCATCCCGGCGGGGCAGTACCTGATGCTGGGCGACAGCCGCGACAACAGCCGCGATTCGCGCTTCATCGGCCTGGTGCCGCGCGAATTGCTGATCGGCCGCGCCGAGCGGGTGCTGGTGTCGGCCGATATCATGGGCAACTGGATGCCGCGCTTCGAGCGTTTCGGGATGGCCATGCGATAAATGCCGGGGCCGGTGACAAACCGCAAATGCCAGTAGAATATCCCGTTTCGGTAAAGAATCGGGATAGACATGCAGCGCTTGTTGACGGTAATTCTGGCTTGTCTGGGGATGGTCGGCGCCCTGGCGATCGACACCTATTTACCCTCGATCCCGGCGATCGGGCGCGAGTTCGCTGTGGGGCCGGTGGCGGTGCAGCAGACGCTGTCGATATTCCTGTTCACCTTTGCCTTCATGATGCTTTTCTACGGCACGCTGTCCGATTCCTTCGGGCGGCGGCCGGTAATTCTGGCTGCGCTGGCGCTTTATACGGTGGCCTCGCTGGGCGCCGTGTTCGCGCCGACCTTCGGCATGCTGCTGGCGTGCCGCGCCCTGCAGGGACTGGCGGCCGGCGCCGGCTCGGTGATCGGCCAGGCCATCGTGCAGGACCGTTTCGCGCACGATCAGGCCCATGCCCAGCGCATCATGTCGCACATCATGATGGTGTTTGGACTGGCCCCGGCCATCGCCCCGGTGCTGGGCGGCTGGCTGCATGTGACGTTCGGCTGGCGTTCGACCTTCATGTTCCTGACCACTTTCGGTGCGCTGATGATCCTGCTGGTGTATCGCGGGTTGCCGGAAAGCTTGCCGAAAGAAAAGCGCCACGCGTTTCACGGCCTCGCGATCGCACGCAACTATCTGATGGTCTTGCGTCGCCCGCAGTTTCTGCTGCTGTCGCTGGCGGTGGGCATGGCCTTTGGCGGCCTGTCGCTGTATATCGGCTCGGCGGCCAATTTCGTCATGGACATCCTGCACCTGCCCGAGACCGCCTTTGCATGGATGTTCGTTCCGCTCATCAGCGGCATGGTGATCGGTTCGGCCTGGGGCGGCAAGGCGGCCGCGCGGATCGCTCCGGCGCGCATGATCTGGCTGGGCTTCGGCATCATGGCCAGCGCCTGCGTGCTCAATGTCGGCTATACCGCCACGTTTGTAGCGGCCATCCCGTGGGCGGTACTGCCGCTGATGGTCTACACCTTCGGCCTGGCGGTGGCGATGCCGGCCATCCAGATCTCGGCCCTGAGCCTGTTTCCGGACAACCGCGGCCTGGCCTCGTCGATGCTGTCGTTTATCCAGATGATGGCGTTCGCGCTGGTGTCCGGCCTGGTCGCGCCGATGCTGTTCGACAGCGCCTTCAAGCTCGCCTACGGGGTGGCCGCTGGCCTGGCGCTCAGCTTCGCCTGCTGGCGCCTGAGCATGCTGATGGGGACGGCGCCGCTGCCGTCCCAGGTGGAAACAGCCTAACGGCGGTGCACTTTCATGGCGGCGGCAACTTCGCGTTTGCCGTCGCGCTCTTTCTCGGTGGCGCGTTTATCGTGCTGCTTCTTGCCCTTGGCCAGGCCGATCTCGCACTTCACCCGCCCGCCCTTGTAGTGCAGGTTGAGCGGCACCAGGGTGTAGCCGGAGCGCTCGACCTTGCCGATCAGCTTGTCGACTTCGGCGCGGTGCAGCAAGAGCTTGCGGGTGCGCACCGCTTCCGGATGGCTGAAGGCGGACGCGGTCGCCAGCGCGCTGACGTGGGCGCCGAACAGGAACAGCTCGTCGCCGCGCACGACCACGTAGGCTTCCTTGATCTGCACGCGCGATTCGCGGATGGCTTTGACTTCCCAGCCCTGCAGCACCAGGCCGGCTTCGTAACGGTCCTCGATGAAGTAGTCGTGGAAGGCTTTTCTATTGTCAACAATACTCATGAAATGTCTAAAATGCGCGGTGTCGGTTAAACTACGTTGCTCCTGAAGGAACACATTTCAACATCATAGCAAACGGTTGATCAATGGCAGTCGTACACAAAACAGTATTTCTCGGCTACAGCGCGGAACAGATGTTCGATCTGGTCGCCAAGGTCGAGGACTATCCCAAATTCCTGCCGTGGTGCGGCGGGGTGAAAGTGATCGAACAGACCGACGATACCCTGGTCGCGTGCATCGTGATTGCCTTCCATGGCGTCAAGCAAAGTTTTACGACGCGTAATCACAATGCCCGCCCGACCCAGATGACCATGAAACTGGTCGACGGTCCCTTCAGGGTGATGGATGGGACCTGGACCTTCAAGGCGCTGCGCGCCGATGCCTGCAAAGTCGAGTTCGATCTGAAGTACGAATTTTCCAGCATGATCCTGGAACAGTTGGTCGGGCCAGTGTTCGGCATGATCGCCAACAGCATGGTCGACTCGTTCTGCAAGCGCGCGGAGACGGTGTATGGCGGCTGAGCTAATTCATGTGCAGGTCTGCTATGCCACGCCCCGGCAGGAGTATTTGCGCTGCCTGGCTGTAGCGTCCGGCAC
>CBFGOU010000354.1:0-5360 GCA_965650445.1 uncultured Oxalobacteraceae bacterium
GCGTTCGGGCGGTTTCCACAAGGTCGGCTTCGAAGGCGGTCAAATGCCTCTGCAACGCCGTCTGCCGAAGCGCGGCTTCAAGTCCCTGAACGCTACGTTCAAGGCGGAAGTGCGCCTGTCGGACCTGAACAAGCTGGCCGTTGGCGACATCGACATCCTGGTGCTCAAGCAGGCTGGCATGCTGCCGGTGCTGGCGCGCGATGTGCGCGTGATCCTGTCGGGCGAAATCACCAAGGCGGTGAACCTGAAAGGTCTGAAAGCAACTGCTGGCGCGAAAGCGGCAATCGAGGCCGCTGGCGGCTCGGTCGCTTAACTTGCAAGCTGACAGCTTGATCGGAGCATATAGTGGCGACTAATTCACAACTCGGTAAGAGCGCGGCATCCGGATTCCCTTGGGGCCGGTTGTGGTTTTTGCTTGGCGCGTTGGTCGTCTATCGTATCGGTGCTCACATCCCCGTTCCGGGGATCGACCCGACTAGATTGGCGGCTTTTTTCAAGCAGAACGAGGGCGGCATCCTGGGCATGTTCAACATGTTCTCGGGTGGCGCGCTGCAACGCTTCACGGTGTTTGCGCTCGGTATCATGCCTTACATTTCGGCCTCGATCATCATGCAACTGGTGTCGATCGTTTCGCCGCAGATGGAAGCGTTGAAGAAGGAAGGCGAAGCAGGACGCCGCAAGATTACCCAGTACACCCGTTACTTCACGGTGATCCTGGCCCTGGTGCAAGGCACCATGGCTGCGATCGGCCTGGAAGCGATGGGCGGGGTGGTGATCGAACCGGGTCTGGTATTCCGCTTCGTTACCGTGGTGACCTTGTTGACCGGTACGATGTTCCTGATGTGGCTAGGCGAGCAGATCACCGAACGCGGCTTGGGCAATGGTATCTCCATCATCATTTTCGCCGGCATCGCGGCCGGTCTCCCAGTTGCGCTGGGCGGCCTGTTCTCGATGGTGTCGACCGGTTCGATCAGCGCCATCGGTGCGATCGTGATCGTGGCCCTGGTGGCACTGGTGACCTTCTTCGTGGTGTTCGTGGAACGCGGCCAGCGCAAGATCCTGGTCAACTACGCCAAGCGCCAGGTCGGCAACAAAGTGTACGGTGGCCAAACCAGTCACCTGCCGCTGAAGCTGAACATGGCCGGCGTGATTCCGCCGATCTTTGCATCGTCGATCATTCTGTTCCCGGCGACGATCGTGGACTGGTTCACCAAGGGCAAGGATGCGTCCGGCCCGGTGATCGGTTTCCTGAAGGATCTGACGGCGTCGATGTTGCCTGGTGAGCCTATTCACGCGCTCATGTATGCGGTAGCCATCGTGTTTTTCTGTTTCTTTTATACGGCGCTGGTATTCAACAGCAAAGAAACGGCGGACAACTTGAAGAAGAGCGGCGCCTTTGTCCCGGGGATTCGTCCTGGTGAACAGACCGCCCGCTACATCGACAAGATCCTGATGCGTTTGACACTGGCCGGTGCGGTGTACATCACCCTGGTGTGTCTGCTGCCGGAATTTATGCAAGCCCAATGGAAGGTACCGTTTTATTTTGGTGGTACTTCCCTGTTGATTATTGTGGTTGTCACCATGGACTTCATGGCGCAAGTACAAAACTACGTCATGTCGCAGCAATATGAATCGCTGCTGCGCAAGGCAAATTTCAAGGGCGGAATTCCGACGCGATAAGCGCCCAGGAGTGCACAGACCGAATGGCAAAAGACGACGTTATCCAAATGCAGGGCGAGATTCTTGAGAATCTGCCCAATGCAACGTTTCGAGTAAAGCTGGAAAACGGGCACGTAGTGCTCGGACACATCTCGGGTAAAATGCGGATGAACTATATCCGCATTCTTCCCGGCGACAAAGTGACGGTGGAGTTGACGCCGTACGACCTGAGCCGGGCCCGCATCGTGTTCCGGACCAAGTAACAGTAACAACAACGATCAATCAGAAAAGAGTCCAATATGAAAGTCAACGCATCAGTCAAGCGGATCTGCCGCAACTGCAAAATCATCAAGCGCAAGGGTGTGGTTCGCGTTATCTGCGTCGAACCGCGTCACAAGCAGCGTCAAGGTTAATTTAACGTTATTTATTGAGGAATAACGAATGGCACGTATTGCAGGGGTTAACATCCCAAATCATCAGCACACCGTTATCGGCCTGACCGCCATCTACGGTGTAGGCCGTCCACGCGCAAAGAAGATCTGCGCTGAAACTGGCGTTGCGACCAACAAGAAGGTCAAGGATCTGGACGACAGCGAACTGGAGAAGCTGCGCGACGCAGTGGGCACCTTCGTGGTCGAAGGCGATCTGCGCCGTGAACTGTCCATGAACATCAAGCGTTTGATGGATCTGGGTTGCTACCGCGGTATGCGCCATCGTAAGGGCCTGCCAGTTCGTGGCCAGCGCACCCGCACCAATGCGCGTACTCGCAAGGGTCCACGCAAGGCCGCACAATCGCTTAAGAAATAACTAGGAACCGACCATGGCTAAGCAACAGAGCAGCGCCGCAGCAGCGCGCGTACGCAAAAAAGTTAAAAAGAACGTCGCTGAAGGCATCGCGCATGTCCACGCATCGTTCAACAACACCATCATCACCATCACCGACCGTCAGGGCAACGCTCTGTCGTGGGCGACCTCCGGTGGCGCTGGCTTCAAGGGTTCGCGTAAATCGACCCCGTTCGCAGCCCAGGTGGCAGCGGAAGCGGCTGGCAAAGTGGCAGTGGAATGCGGTGTGAAGAACCTCGAAGTGCGTATCAAGGGCCCAGGTCCTGGTCGTGAGTCGGCTGTTCGCGCCCTGAACAACCTGGGCATCAAGATCACCGAGATCCAGGACGTGACGCCAGTGCCGCACAACGGCTGCCGTCCGCCGAAGCGTCGTCGAATTTAAGCAAACGAAAGTAGAACCCTGCTTTCGTTTGGGCTGATTGGGGAAAAATCGCTGGCAAAGCCAGACGATTTTTCAGTCAACAGCCTACGCTTAACACCGTTACGCTTCGGCCGCTGGCCGTGGTTGACGGTTGCCGTAAAAATTATTGAGTGAGGATTGCCGGCGCGGTGCCCATTGGGGTATACTGCCCGGCTGTTTGTCGCGTGGCTGTTGGCCCGCGCACTCTTTCAGCCACGTTCGGACCATCGGGTACCGGACTAGCGCCCGCAGCCCGGCTGCCGGGGCGTCATTTATTTTAAAGGAATCATTGTGGCACGTTATATTGGACCTAAAGCAAAACTGTCCCGCCGTGAAGGTACGGACCTGTTCCTCAAGAGCGCACGCCGCTCGCTCGATTCGAAGTGCAAACTGGACGTCAAGCCAGGCCAGCACGGTGTGAAATCGGGTGCTCGTACTTCGGACTACGGCAACCAGCTGCGCGAAAAGCAGAAGGTCAAGCGTATCTACGGCGTACTCGAGCGCCAGTTCCGCCGCTACTTCGCTGAAGCCGACCGTCGCAAGGGCAACACCGGCGAGACCCTGCTGCGTTTGCTGGAAGCGCGTCTCGACAACGTCTGCTACCGCATGGGCTTCGGCTCGACCCGCGCTGAAGCGCGTCAGCTGGTCAGCCACAAAGCCTTCACCGTGAACGGCAACGTGGTCAACATCGCTTCCTACGCCGTGAAAACCGGCGACGTCATCGCCGTGCGCGAAAAGGCCAAGAAGCAGACCCGCATCATCGAAGCGCTGTCGCTGGCTGAACAAGTCGGTATGCCAAGCTGGGTGTCGGTTGACTCCAAGAAAATGGAAGGCACCTTCAAGTCCTTCCCAGAGCGCAACGAGATCGCCAACGACGTCAACGAATCGCTGATCGTCGAACTGTACTCGCGTTAATCGACGCCATTCGCCCTCGCGCACGCGGGGGCCAGGTGGTGCTCAAGTTTCCCCCCGCCCGCTCCCCACGAGCGGGCGTTTTCACTAATGCCATCAGCCTTATCGGTGTAATGAGCCGAGGGTATTGAAAAGGACATTTCATGCAAAACAGTCTGTTGAAGCCCCGTATTATCGATGTTGAAGCCCTCGGTGCCGGTCACGCCAAAGTCGTGATGGAGCCGTTCGAGCGTGGCTATGGCCATACGCTGGGCAACGCGCTGCGCCGCGTTCTGCTGTCGTCGATGGTGGGCTACGCACCGACCGAAGTGACCATCGCCGGCGTCGTGCACGAATACTCGTCGCTGGACGGCGTCCAGGAAGACGTGGTCGACCTGCTGCTGAACCTCAAGGGCGTGGTCTTCAAGGTGCACAACCGCGATTCCGTCACCCTGACCCTGAAAAAGGAAGGCGAAGGCGCGATCCTGGCATCGGACATCGACCTGCCGCATGACGTGGAACTGATCAATCCGGACCACGTGATCGCTCACCTGACCGCCGGCGGCAAGCTGGACATGCAGATCAAGGTCGAAAAAGGCCGCGGCTATGTGCCGGGCAATGTGCGCCGTCTGTCGGAAGACACCAACAAGACCATCGGCCGCATCATCCTGGACGCTTCGTTCTCGCCAGTGCGCCGCGTGTCATACGCCGTCGAGTCCGCTCGTGTGGAACAGCGTACCGACCTGGACAAGCTGATCATCAACATCGAAACCAACGGCGTGATCACGCCGGAAGAAGCGATTCGCCAGTCGGCGCGCGTGCTGGTTGATCAACTGAACGTGTTCGCTGCCCTGGAAGGCACCGAAGCGGCCGCCGAAGCGCCGTCGCGCGCACCGCTGGTCGATCCGATCCTGCTGCGTCCGGTCGACGATCTGGAACTGACCGTGCGTTCGGCCAACTGCCTGAAAGCGGAAAACATCTACTACATCGGCGACCTGATCCAGCGTTCGGAAAACGAACTGCTCAAGACGCCGAACCTGGGCCGCAAGTCCCTGAACGAAATCAAGGAAGTGCTGGCATCGCGCGGCCTGACCTTGGGCATGAAACTCGAGAACTGGCCACCTGCCGGCCTCGAAAAGTAATCACGCAAAAGTACACCCCTGCTTTTGAGTGGAAACAGCCAAAAGGGACTGGCATAGCCAGATCCTTTTTGGACGACAAAACCGTTGTACAAACCAAACCCAACCGGCCCGCGTCGCAGGACGATCGAAGAGCTGGATTTTAAACACTAGAAAGGATTTACCATGCGTCACCGTCACGGCCTTCGCAAGCTGAACCGTACTTCGTCCCACCGTCTGGCCATGCTGCGCAACATGACTGTTTCCCTGCTGCGTCATGAAGCCATCAAGACCACCCTGCCAAAAGCCAAGGAACTGCGCCGCGTTGTCGAGCCAATCCTGACCCTGGGCAAGACCGACACCCTGGCCAACAAGCGTCTGGCTTTCTCCCGTCTGCGCGACCGCGAAATCGTCGGCAAGCTGTTCTCGGAACTGGGCCCACGTTACGC
>CBFGOU010000355.1:0-5342 GCA_965650445.1 uncultured Oxalobacteraceae bacterium
TCGCCGAGCCGATCGACGCCCGCCGCATGATTCTGCGGCCGTCCACCCAGAGCCCGATGGAAACGCATACGACCGCCGTGCTTGCCCTTGGCGCGCAATTCAACCGGATCGCGGTCGACGTGCCGCCCGTCGGCGGCGGCTTCGGCGGCAAGACCGAGCAAGCCAAGTTCGTCGCCGGCGCCGCTGCCGTCGCGGCCGGCGCCATCAAGACGCCGGTGCGCCTGACGCTGACCCGGGAACAGGACACGTCCATGATCGGCAAGCGCCACGCCTACTATGGCCAGTACCAGGTCGCCATCGACCGTGGCGATGTCAGGCCGGCCGACAAGGGACTGATCCACGGATTCCTGAACCGGATGTGGGGTGACGGCGGCGCGTTCTACGACTGTTCCTTCATCGTCTCGAACTGCATTCAGGTGCGCGCCGACAATGCCTACAAAGTGGCCAACTTCGAGAACCAGATCGACGTGTGCCGCACCAACACGGCGCCGAGCACCGCGTTTCGCGCCTTCGGCGACATCCAGAGCAAGATCATCACGGAAAACGCGATTGACGACGCCGCTTTTTCGATCGGCATGTCGGCCGAGGACGTGCGCTACAAGAACATGTACGTCCCGGGCGACGTGACCCCGTTTGGCCAGGCGCTGACCTCGTGCTATATCCGCGAAGTGTGGGACTACCTGAAGGTGAAGTCCTCCTACGCGCACAAGGTCGAACAGGTCGCCGCCTACAACAGCGCCAATCGCTGGCGCAAGCGCGGCCTGGCCATGGTGCCGGTCAAGTACGGCTCCGGCTACAACCTGGCGATGCTGGAACAGGCCAGCGTCGTCCTCTCGATTTACCAGGGCGACGGCACGCTGGTGATCCAGCAGGGTGGCGTCGAGATGGGCCAGGGGCTGCTGACCCAGATGCGCCAGATCGCCGCCTATGTGCTCGACATTCCGATGGAAATGATCCAGGTCGAATCGGCCAACACCGGCGTGATTCCCAATCCGACCAGCACCGGCGGCTCCACCGGGACTGCCTACAACGGCGAAGCCGTCAAGCGCGTCTGCCAGCTCATGCGTAGCCGCCTGACCGCCTTTGCCGACCAGATGCGCCTTGAAAACGGGCCGCAATGGTGCGCCAAGGCCGGCATCGATTACTGGAATCACGGCGCCCTGGGATGGCGCGCCGAAGTGACCACCGCCGGCGGCAAGCACATGATCTGGCAAAACCTGATCGCGCTGGCTTATCAGTACCGGATCGGACTGGTGGCCAGCTTTACCGCGCCGATCGCAGGGGCCGACACGCCCACCCCGGCGCTGACCTACAAGCCGATCGCCGATCAGCCCACCATCCCGGGCGCCACCGCCGACCCGAAGGGCCAGCCGGGCGACTTCGACAATTTCGTCGGCTTCACCTTCTCGGCCGCCTGCGCGATGGTCGAGGTGGACATCCTGACCGGCGAAGTGAAGATCCTGAGCGCCGACATCGCCTACGACATGGGCTGGAGCCTCAATCCGGCGATCGACATCGGCCAGGTGGAAGGCGCTTTCGTGCAGGGCATTGGCTATCTGCTCTCGGAAAAACTGGTGTTCCAGCCCGACGGCGAGGCCATCGGCACGCTCAACACGCTCAATACCTGGACCTACAAGATTCCGGCCGTCTCGAGCATTCCGCTGGCGATGCACACGCACCTGTTTCCACGTGACCTGGTCAAGGCGCCATCCCTGCCGACCGAAGGCATTCTGTCGTCCAAGGAGGTGGGCGAGCCGCCGCTGGTGCTGGCCAGCAGCGTCTTCTTCGCGGTCAAGGCAGCCATCCGCGCCTCGCGCCTCGAACGCGGGCTCGACGGTTTGTTCCGGCTGGACGCCCCGGCGACCGTGCAGGAGGTGCAACGTGCGTGTGCCGTCGATCCCGCGCATTTCGTGGCCTAGCAGGCCGCCGCACTTGGGATCGCCGGCTGCAAATAAACCTTCACCGGTTCAGCACACGCTGGACCGGTGAAGGACGATCAATGCGCCGCGCAATGGGATGCTTTTACAGCTTCAGGCACTGATACAGCCGTTGAAGCGTTCAAGCATCCACTTCGGCGCGGGCCTCAGTGTTCTGCCGCCAAATCATTTGCTCGGCAACGCTGTCGTCCGCGCACACCTGAAAACCGAGCGCAAGATAGAGCCGTTTGGCATGCGGATTACCTCTGCTTACCCGTAGCGCCAGCGGCAAATTCCTTACCTTGGCGCTGTGCTGCAGCGCCTGGAGAACGGCGCGTCCGAAACCTTGCCTGCGCGCCTGCGGCAAAAAGGATATGTCGACCAGCCGGATTTCGGTGGCGGCAAAATTGACGATGATGCGCCCCACCGCTACACCTTGGCGCTCCAATATCGCGTGCATGGCATCGGGGAACTGCTGACGAAAGCCGCGGGTTTGCAGGTCGTATTGCATATTGATTAGCGCGGCACTGCCGGGCAATTGCCGCAAATCGTCGCGCGTGGTCGCATACAATATTTGCAAGAACGCCTGGTCTTGCTCGGAAATAGCGCGAAGCTCCAGGTGTTGTAGGTGTTGCGCTAATGTGTGCATGGGTTATTATTCCCAGTCATTTCGAACCATCCTATTAACAAGGGAGCCATGACGCCATCGCTTGAAATTTTTTCGCCGCTGGTCGGCAACACCTTCATCGTAGAGACCCAAGTCGGCCTGGTGGAATTGGTGCTGGCCGAAGCGAATGAGCAGCCTCGCAAGGGTTTGCCGGAGCACTTTCGCACGCCATTGTCGCTAATTTTTAGCGGGTCGTCGACCTTGATCCTGTCACAGGATAATTACTATATCAATCACCCCGCCATCGGCAGGCAGGCTTGGCTGATCGCGCCAATTACCACAGTGGCGCGACCTTATCTTTCTGCGATACCCGCGCCGCGCGAAACAGTGCAGCGTTATCAGGTGGTTTTTGCCTGACCCGACCCGATAACGCCGGCGCCGCCGGCATGTGCAACTGGCCTTGCGCAACCTCCGCTTATGGCCGCTGCGGGTAAATGCCGTTGATGCAGATGGCGTAGTTCATCGCCAGGAAGGGCGGCATTGTGGCCGGCACGCCGAATGTCAATGGGATGGTGATCGGCTGGCTGGTTCCGGTAGAGCCATTCGTCACGGTGCCCCCGGTGATTCCTGGGCTGCTATAGCTGCCGCCAGTGGCGACGGCGGTGGCGGTATTGAGGGTGGTCGTGCCGGTGGTGGCGCCTGCCGTATAAATGGCCGGCTGCGCCAAAACTGTTGATGCGGCCTTCCCGATATAGCCTCCGGCTATTGGCGTCGTCCCCGCATTGCCCGCAGCAACGGAAGTATCGTTGCTGACTTTAACGGTGATCGTCGGCTGTACCGTAACGCCAGTGCCGCCGCCGGTACCGGTAAACGTAGCGCTGTGTGTATGAGAAGGCAACTGGTTGGCGTTCGTGATGGTAAAAGCGCTGCTGGTATTGACGGTCGTGCTGTTGGTGCCGCCATTCCCGGCGAACGTGGTCGTATTGATCGGGCCTTGCCCCCATTGTGTTGGAAAGCGTCCGCGCAGATCGGGTAGTTTGAAATTGGTTTGCCCATCTCCACCGTAGGTATAGCCAAGCAACGAAAAAAGCGCGGCGTTTTGTTGTACGTTCATCGTTTGGCCTTGGCACAAAAGCCAATCCACGGGCGCAAAATTGAACGAAAAAAGACGAATTTCTCCTACAAATGCTTCTGCCATGATGTATCTCCTTTATTAGCGCTTACAGTGATTCATCGATCACTGGAGAAAAGCTAACGCAACTTTAAAAACTAAACAAGAAATTTATGCGATGTCGGCATCCAGTCCACACTTCTTGAACAGATGGTT
The DNA here is from genome assembly GCA_965650445.1 of uncultured Oxalobacteraceae bacterium. Lineage (GTDB taxonomy): Bacteria > Pseudomonadota > Gammaproteobacteria > Burkholderiales > Burkholderiaceae_D > Telluria_A. The sequence goes on from CBFGOU010000355.1 coordinate 3,851, forward strand.
CCGGCGTCCTGGCTTGTGAGGTATCCTGACTTTTCAGGCTCACCTGTTTGGTAGACCTCACCAATTGGAAAATGCATGCGACGACCGTCGCGCCTGCCGAATCCAAATGGATTTGGCCAATTGGCGCTGTGCTGGAAGAACGTCCGTGCGGCTTGAAAAGCCAATTGATGCATCATCGGCGGCTACGCTCATTGGCAAGATCCCGCCGCGTTGTTTGTTGAACCTAACGATTATTCATTCGACGAGACATGAGCATGACACAGACCTTGCCAACATCCAAAGACATCACCGATGCGCCCGAGCATCAATTAAATGAGTTCGGCAAACCTGCAGCTCCTGCGTTACGGACGGAAGTCGTCTTTGTATCCGGCGGCTTGAACGATGTGACGCAATTGCTCGGCGACGTCAAAGCTGGCACCGAGATTCATGTGCTCGACGATGGGCAAGATGGCTTGCACCAGATGGCGCAGATTTTGGCCGGCCGTAGCGGCATCGACGCGATCCATCTGATTTCGCACGGTGCCCAGGCCGAACTTGTCCTGGGCACATTGACCTTGAACGCGCGCAATCTAGACGCCCACGCCGCCGATCTGAACATTATCGGCGGCACGCTCAGCCGCGACGCCGATGTCTTGCTCTATGGATGCGATGTCGGCGCCGGTACCGATGGCGCAGCCTTCATCGCTGCCTTGGCCGATCTTAGCCATGCCGATGTGGCCGCCTCCGAAGACCTGACCGGGGCTGCGGCCAAAGGCGGCAACTGGAATCTGGAAAGCGTCAGCGGCCAGATCGAGACCGCGTCCTTGCAGTTGGCCGCCTACAATGGGCTGCTCTCCAGCGTGGCAGGAACGATCACTTCCAGCGGTCAAGTCAACGGCACCGACTTCGGTACCGTATTCATCGATGGCGAAGGCGGATCGAACGATATCCCCGGCATTGAATACGATATTTATTTTGCCGATGCGGGCCACAATGCAATCAATACCGTTCAAGCATTTAACTACACCCCCAGCATATCGACCTATGCAGGCCTGTACGATAGCAAAGTCCAGATTGACGGCGCGGCCACGGGAGCCGAATTAATCATCAAGAGTTCCGGCGGCGAGAACTTCAAGCTGACCAGCTTTTTCCTGCTTGATGTCGACCAGATCGCCGGAACCTGGAGCGTAAGCGGTTACGATAATGGCAATCAGGTCGGCTCGACGCAAACCTTTACCGTGACGCAATCGGGCGAATTCACGAAGACGGTGACGTTGTCCAGCGATTTTCAAAATGTCGATGAAGTGCGCATTTCCACCGATATCGGCCATGTCTACACCACCCTTTTCAACAATTTCGTTGTCGCCAACCCGGTGTTGCCCGATGCCACCCCGCCCACCGCAGGCATCGTCGTCGCCGACGATGCCTTGCTCGCCGGCGAAACCTCGCTGGTAACGTTCACCTTTTCGGAAGCGGTGACCGGCTTTAGCAACGCCGACCTGACGATCGCCAG
>CBFGOU010000356.1:0-5338 GCA_965650445.1 uncultured Oxalobacteraceae bacterium
CGCGCCGACGACAGTTCGCCGCGCGGCGCCGTGTTCGTGCCGTTCTGCTATTACGAAGCGGCCATCAACCGGCTCACCAACGCCGCGCTCGACCCGTTCGGAAAAATCCCCGAGTTCAAGTACTGCGCTATCCGCGTGACCCTGGGCGGGACGGTGCAGGCGGCGGGCAGCTTCGGCGGCGGGCAGGTGCTGGCGGCGATGGACCGGCCGGCATGATCGACCTGTCGCGGGCCGCGGCCAGCCTCACCCATGAAGTCGAAGCGCTCGACGAGCAGGGGCGCCGCTCGCCCATCTTCATTCCGGCCGAGCGGCCGCTTACCGTGTATGTCGACAAGCACGAACTGGTCACCCTGATGACTCTGGGCGGGGCGCCCGAAGCGCTCACGCTCGGCTACCTGCGCAACCAGCGGCTGGTGCGCGACATCGCCGACGTGCTGTCGGTGCAGGTCGACTGGAGCGTCGACGCGGTGGCGGTGCGAACGCGCGCCGGCATCGCGGACGTCGAAGCGCGCACCGCGAAAAAGGTGGTCACGACCGGTTGCGGCCAGGGCTCGGTGTTCGGCGGCCTGATGGACGAAGTCGACCGGATCGCGCTGCCTGACGCCCGCCTGCGCCAGAGCGCGGTGTACCGCATCGTCGACACCATCCGCACCCAGCAATCGATCTACAAGCAGGCCGGCTCGGTGCATGGCTGCGCGCTGTTCTCCAACGCCGGCGAACTGCTGTATTTCATTGAAGACGTGGGCCGCCACAACGCGGTCGACGCCATCGCCGGACTGATGTGGCTGGACGGCGTGGAGGGCGCCGACAAGGTGTTCTACACGACCGGGCGCCTGACGTCGGAAATGGTGATCAAGGGCGCGCAGATGGGCATCCCCTTTCTGCTGTCGCGCTCGGGCACCACGCAGATGGGCCACATGGTGGCCGACAAGGTAGGCATGACCTTGCTGGCGCGCTGCACCGGCAGGCACTTCCTGCTCCTGACAGGACAGGACCGGCTCGATTTCGACGCCGGCCCTCAGGCCAGGTAAGGCGCCAGATTGCGCCGCGCGGGTCCCTCGAAGCGCGCGCGTATCGCCGGCGTGGAGAACAGGGGCGAGCGCAGTGCGAAGCCGCGCATGAGCGCCGTGCGGCGCGGCGCGTACATCTCGTCGGGCACGTGCGCGTACTCCGCGCGGATCTGCTGTTCGTACTCCTTGAAGCGGGCTGGCGGGGCGCCCAGGATCGCCAGGTCGATATCGACCACCAGCGCCGCATCGCCCGCTTCAGGCGCGGCGTCGTGGCGCGTGGCCATGATCAGGTCAGCCACGTGCATGGACTGATCGGTGCCGCCCAGCGACACCACCGCCAGTTTCGCGCTGGCCGCTTCATTGTCGTGCGCCTGCACGTCGTACACCGCGTCATGGAACCACAGCGCCAGCGCCACATCGGCAGGGCGGTGCGCCACGTCGCGCACGGCATCGAAGTGGGTCAGGCATTCGCGCAAGTGCTGTAAGCTATGGTAATGACGCTGCGGCTCGCTGTAGCGCCGCATCAGGTCCTCGAATAGTCCCGCGGGCGCCGGTCGATCCAGCGCCTGCCAGAGGTTGATCCAGTGTCGGGCCAGTGCGTCCATGGTGTGTCCTTCTTATTTTGCACAGTGCTGCATAATGCTACTGCAAAACGGGAGGAAGCGATGAAAGTGTTAATTTTTGGCGCTACCGGCATGGTTGGCCAGGCTGCCTTGCGCGAAAGCCTGCTGGCGCCCGACGTCACGCTGGTGCAGGCGGTCGGCCGTACGCCGACCGGCCGGCACGATCCCAAATTGCGCGAAATCGTGCACGCATCGCTGCTCGATCTGAGTGACATCGAAGACCGGCTGGCCGGTTTCGATGCGGTCTTCTTCTGTGTCGGCGTGGCTTCTCCCAAGATGAGCGAAGCCGAATACACGCGCCGCACGTTCGAGCTGACGCTTTCGGTGGCCGGCACGCTGGTCCGGGTCAGTCCCGATAGCGTCTTCCTGTATATGTCGGGCGCCGGCGCCGACAGCAGCGAAACCAGCCGCACCATGTGGGAAAGGGTGCGCGGCCGGACCGAAAATGCACTCCTGCGCCTGCCGTTTCGCCGCACCCTGATCCTGCGCCCGGCGATGATCCGGCCGCTCGACGGCATCAAGTCGAAAACGCCCGCCTACCGCCTGTTCTACGGGATGATCAAACCGCTGCTGCCGCTGCTGCACGCGGCTCTGCCGCGCCAGGTTGTCAGCACGCGCCAGCTGGGCCAGGCCATGCTCAACGCGGTGCGGCATGGCGCTCCCAAGGCGGTGCTCGAGAGCGCCGACATCGCGCGCCTTGCCGCTATTTCGCCAGCAGGTACTGGTTCAGGAAGTTGATGGTGGAGTAGAACTGGTAGTCCGCGTTGGACTTCTTGCGGAAACCGTGTCCTTCGTCGCTGGCCATCATGTACCAGACCGGTGTGCCGTTCTTTTTCACCGTCGCGACGATCTGGTCGGCCTCGTAGTAGGGCACGCGCGGATCGTTCTTGCCCTGGATGACAAACAGCGGCTTCCTGATCCTGGCGGCGTAGTTGGTCGACACCGCCAGCGCCATGTAGCCGCCGTAGCTGCCGCCCATGACCGCCACGCGCGAGGCGTCCAGGTCCGGCTGCTTGCCGATCCAGTCGAACAGCGCGCCGATGTCCTTGACCGAATCTTCGCGCAGGGAGCCGTTATCGAGCTTGAGGAAGGACTTGCCGTAGCCGGCCGAACCGCGCACATTCGGGTAGATGACGCTGATCCCCATCTCGTTGATGAAGTAGTTGGAGCGGCCCAGAAAACCGGCCGTGAACTGGCTTTCAGGACCGCCGTGGATATTGATCAGCACCGGACGCTTGCCGGGGAACCTGGCGGCGGGCGCGCGGTACAGGAAGCCGGAAATCGGCTTGCCGTCGAAGGAAGTCCAGCGCACGATCTCGGGCGTGACGAACTTGCTGGCGTCGACTTCCATCTTTTCGTGGGTCGTCCAGCGCGTGACGGCACCGGTCTTGACGTTCACCGCATACACTTCCGACGGGCCGGTGGCCGAGGTGATCGCCATGGCCAGATCGCGGCTGTTCTTGTGGAAGGCGATGTTCTCGATCGTCCCCATCGGCAGCCTGGGCACCGGCAGCAGCTTGCGGTCGGCTGTTCGCATCAGGCGCAGCACGCTGGTGCCGTCTTGGTTGACGATGAAGGCGATCAGCCTGTTGTCCTCGGACAGGGTTCCAGGGCCTGCACGCGCAGGCCCTCCGGTGTGACCGGCACGGCCTCGCCGCCAGCGGTGTCGCGCCGGTAGCCCCGGAATACCTCATTGCCGCCGCTGTCCTTGGCGAACCCGATAAGCTTGCCGTGCTTCGGATGGAACCTGGCGCCGTTGACCGGCTCCGGGTAATCGGTCAGCAGTTCGGGCGGCGCGCCCGGCTTGGGCACGCGGTACACCTGGGCGGTGTTCTTGTAGCGCCGTACCACCAGCATTTCCATCCTGGTTGGATGCCAGTCGGCCAGCGCGGTCGGCTTGAATTCGGTGTACTTGGCCACCTAAGCGGCGACGGTGGCGCTCACGGGCGGGACGTTTTCGAGCGCCATGGTGGCCGGTGGCGGCAGGGCGCCATCCTGGGCGGCGGCGCCGGTGAGTACAGCACACAGGGCACTTGCCAGCACAGCGCGTAACGGGACGAATCGGAGCATCGGGAGCCTTGACGGTTAGTGTAGGACGATGAAAACGGCGCCTTTGTAAAACGCCGCGGGTCGCCTAGTATTCCCGATTCAGCCGATTGTCACAAGATTAACGCGCGCCGCGCACGCTTTGCAGCAGGAAGCTCTCCTGGCGGCAGCTGTTGGCCGAGCGCTTGACCTCGGCCGCGCTGCAGCTGGTGGAGGCGCCGCGCTTGTCGTAGCAGGCATGCACTTCGCGCAGGAAGCGCCCGCCGGCGGCGCAGAACGGCAGTACCGAATCGGGCGCCAGCGCCGGATTGGCTGCCTTGAAGGACTGGGCGAAGTCCTGCCGGCTGGTGCGCACCGGCGCCAGCGGCTGCTCGAACGCGCCCGGCACTTTCAGCCTGTCCTTCAGCTGGGCCGACAGCGCGAAGTACGCGGCCGGGTCCAGGCCGGAGCAGGTGCCGTGCTTCTTCCATTCGTGTTCGATCATGTTCGGCGATGGGTACAGCAGCGCGTACCGGGCGCGCACCGCGCCGGGCAGGCGCTCGTTCGAGCAGCCCTCGGGATAGCCGTTGGCGAACTGCGGCCACAGGCCATGCAGCACGAAGCCGAGCGGGCGCGCGCGGTCGCATTGATTGGGGTCGCTGTGCGTGGCGCAGTACGAGGGCGACCAGCTCAGGGACACGGCGTAGTAGTCGAATTGACCGGGCTGGGTGCGCTCCTTGCGGGCTTCGGCGCCGGCGGCCAGCGCCATCAGCGCGATGAATAAAATCTGGCGAAACGGGACCATTCGTACCTCTTTCTGTATCAGTCGGGGTGGTTGCGATACCGAAAACGGGAAGGCGTGGAAACGTTATCCACGCGCTTGGATATCGCAGGCGCTATTGTAGCGGTACCGATCATTTTCCTGGCGCCGCCGATACCGTGTTTGGGATTGGACGCGCGCCCGGCTCTTCGTGATACTGATTCATCGGCCAGTATTGACGGCCATTTATCGACCGCCACGAGGCGGCACACATCACGGAGACGACACAATGCAGCTTCACCGGACCCGGGCGCTTGCCCTGGCAATCGCGCTCGCCGCGCCCTATGCCGCCCACGCGGCATCGACCACCTTCATCAATCCAGTCGGCCCGGCCACCTCATCGTCGGCCGATCCGCACGTGCTGCGCCACACCGACGGCAATTACTATTTCGTGGCGACCTCGCACAACTGGGACAAGGTGGAGCTGCGCAAATCGCCATCGCTGTCGGGTATCGGCGCGCGCACTCCGGTCACGGTGTTCACCAAGTCGGCCGCCGCCTGCAGCGGTAACAACTGCTACAGCAAGGACGTCTGGGCGCCGGAAATCAACTACATCAACGGCGCCTGGTACATCTATTTTTCGGCCTCCGGCAGCGACGATCAGCACCGCGTGTTCGTAATCAGGAACACCAGCGCCGACCCGACCACCGGCAGCTGGAGCACGCCGGTGAAGGTGGCCGATACGGACGACGCCTGGGCCATCGACCAGACCGTGGCGACCATCAACGGCCAGCTGTACATGGCCTGGTCGGACATCTCGGGCGGGCAGCCGCAGCGCATCAAGCTGGCCAAGATGAGCAGTCCGACGGCCATCATCGGCAGGGGCGCGATCATCTCCACGCCGACCAACGCGTGGGAGC
>CBFGOU010000357.1:0-5325 GCA_965650445.1 uncultured Oxalobacteraceae bacterium
AGGTCCTGCATCCGTCACCGGCCAGCTACGATGACGCGTCGCTCAAGCCAAACGCACGCAGCTGCACGCTGCGCATCACGGCGGGAGCAGGGGCGATCCTGCTGGCTGGCGATATCGAGGCCGCGCAGGAAGCCCGGCTCGTCGCAAACGCGATGCCACTTAACGCCGACGTGCTGCTGGCGCCGCATCATGGCAGTGGAACCTCGTCCACTGAAGCGTTCCTGGAGGCGGTCAAGCCATCGCTGGCGCTGTTTCAGGTCGGGCATCGCAACCGCTACCGCCATCCGAAGGCCGACGTGTTCGCGCGCTACGGCAGGCGCGGGATCGAACGCTTGCGCACCGACCAGACTGGCGCGGTAACCGTGCTGTTTTACGGCCACCTGCAGGTGCGCGCTTACCGCGACGATCACGCGCGTTATTGGTACGGCCGCTGACGTAGTGGCGCATCGGCAGTGCGACAACTCACTGATCCTGACATCATTTGCCAAACGGGTCATTAACGCGTTCCAGTTCGAGGATCCCGACTTCTGTGAAACTCAACGGTAATCCAGTCCGGAAACCGCACTGGATCGCGACCGCCGCGCATCGTGTCAGGAGATGACCGAGCTGACGTGGACAGTCTGGTGGATTGGATTAATGGGGGCGTTGTAGGTGATATCCACGGAGGTCGCGTGCTGGATATCCGCCAGTGGATTGGTGCAGCGGAATACAGTATTTCCACCGTTTAGACCGAGCAGAACTACACCCATCGGTTGCGCAGTCATGGTGTGTACATCTGCAGCTGGTCTTGCATTCTGCGATAACGTTACGGTTGGCATAAATTTCCCCATATTTTAAAAGCATGATGTGTTGCCGTCCTGTTCATATCGCTAGCGGCATGCACAGGAGGCGCTGCTACTGGAAAGAACCGGCGGCAAGTCCTTGACTGCCGTGTCGACCCAGGGCTTTCAGAGTAGCGGGAGCGCATCCTGTGCGCCATTACAAGCAATTACACGCTGCCGCGCCCTCCCTGCGCCTGGTCGAAACGATCGTCTGAAGCCAGGCTGGGGGGTGTAATGCGTTGTCATGGCGTGTAATGCCGTGTAATCGACTCCCCGCCCCGGCATCCTTAGAGTGGCAACCTGATGAGGGCAAGCACAGACCGGCATGCAGAAGCCGGCCTCGATGCCGTCCTTATCTGCCTTCGCCGCAGAATGCGGCGGGCACATGACCGGGATGTCCCATACGAAGCATTACTCAACTTATTCACGAGGAGAAATTTATGACGACCTATCAACTCACGATCAACATTGATAAGGCAGGCTTAGACAGTATTTATGGCGCAGGGCAAACCGTTACGCTCGTTAAGAGCCTCACCAGTTTCCCTGGATCTACTGGCAATCTTCCCATTGCCTGGATCTCGTTTCAGCCGCTGGAACAGAATATCATCACCTGGACCGAAGACTACTCGGTGTATGCCACCACCACGCAATTGAAGGGGGGGGCGTCAATCGTCATGTCGTCAACCCAGGAAGCACAAGAGGGCATCATGTATACCTTCGAACAGGGCAGCTTTAGCACGGGTTCGGACGCCCCGTCCGATGTCTACAGTGTGACCAATCAGCAAAAAAGTGGAACTTTCAATTTCGGCCTGGCGCAAACGGCTGTCATCAACGGCGTCACTGCGTCGGCGCCGGTAAGTGCCTGGCCGGTGCTGTATACCGAAAACACCACGTTTACGCCACTCGAAACCGTTTCCGTTTTCCTCTCCTCGTATAACAACAATGGCGTCGTCATTACCCAGGTGGCAAGTACCGCGCTGCCCGTTAGCCTGAGCAGCCAAAGCCCGACTGCTGAATTGCAATTTAACGATGCTACCAATTCCTTTTCCCTGTCTCCCAGCGCGCGGCGCACCATGCATGACCTGGTGCAAAAACGACTGAAAGTTGCATAAACAGGTAAATTTTTTTTGCCCTCCTGCGGGAGGGCAGATGCCTTCCCGCTCTCGCAGGCGGGCATGCCATCAGGCCTGCCCGGGTTCGAACCGCACTTGATATTCAGTCCCGGGATAGCTGACGGAAAACCGGTTTGTCGGCGCCTCGGTCACGGGCACGAAACGCCCTGCAAGTACCAGCGTCTCGACGATGGCATGCATTTGCGTCATGGCCATGCGCTTGAAATTGCACTGGCGCTTGCCAGCGCCAAACGGCAGGTAGGCATAAGCATCGATCGCTGCACTGAAGCGTGATGGATCGAAGTGCTGCGGACGCGGAAAATGCCTGGGATCCAGGTGCAGCAAAAAGGGGCTTATCGCCAGCAGCGCGCCCGGCGCGATCGCATGCCCGGCAATCGTTTGCGCCACCAGGGCTTGCCTGAACAACAAGGGCGTAGGCATGCAAAAGCGCATGACCTCCTTGATAAAATACTCCGTGTAGTTGCGGCCGCCGGCGAGTGTGCCGCTTGAGTCGATCCGCGCGCATGCGACGACTGCGGCAGCGGACGCAGGATGTCGATGCATGAAATCGATGCAGTGGACCAGCGTGGTGGTAATGCTGTGGTGAGAGGCGAACAGCAACTGGACTATTTCATCGAACACTTCTGCCTCGCTGAGCTCCACTTGCTGCGCCGAGCAAGACTCGCGCAAGGTGCTGATAAAGTCGCCTGTACTATGCTGTGCCCGCCATCTGGTCCTGACGATATCGCGCAGGATGGGTGCAGGACCGGCGCGTAATCGTTGCGACGGCATCAAATCGGCGGCTATACCTTGCAGGCGGGGGCTGGAGCGAACACCTGCCGCCTCGGCCCACGGGATGGCGTCGTCATGCACACTGTCCGTCACCTTGGCGGACAGGATCCAGCGGGCGCCGATGGTCGTGACCAGTTTGGATAGCAGCTGCGCGAAGTCGACGGGCGTACCCTGCGGCAGATCCGCCAACGCAACCATGGTCGCCGCGCGCGCCTCGCTTGCCACGCGCGCGTACAGCACCGGCGTCAAGGCACGGGAAACCAGGCGCCGCCGCACTTCCCATTCAGGGCCGCCCAGGCTGGCCAGGCCATCGCCATGACTGCCGCGATTGGACTCGGCCAGAAATCCCGGCTTGCCAATCATGCGCTCATCGGCCGTCAGTACCTGGCGTATGGCTGGCGGGCGATTGACCAGCCAAAATCCGTCATCGATCACGGGGACATACGTGAGCGCATCCGGGCTCTCTGCCAGTGTCGCCAGAAACTGGAACAGGTCCCGCTTGAGCAGCAGGGAATTGATCACGGCCGTTTGCGTGTCCCGAAAAGCGCTGCCGATGTACATGGGTGGACTACCTAGATAAAGATCGGATACGGGTTAAGTTCGGATTCGCTGTTCACCGCGTCCGGGCCGTCGAACAGCCGGCCAGGCGCAAAACGGGGCCAGAAATGGCGTAGCGACGGTACCACGACCCGCACTACCGCCAGATCGGCGTCAGGCCTTGATTGATCGAGCACCAGCACGTTCAACGCATGCTTTCTTGCGCACTCCAGGCAAGCCTGCAGCGCCTGCTCCAGGGTCAGCTGCGCAGCTTGCCGATATCCGCTGCAGGCGCGCGGCGCCTCGCCGCTGGGCATCAGGTACGGGTGGTCGGCCAGCCGTGCTTCCCGCCACCAGCGCACGGCTTCGCCGCCAAGCGATTGCAGGCCTGTCGCATTATCGCTGGCCAGGTTGGGCATGATCTGATTGAGTTCGGTCACCGCGCGCAGCAGCGCAATCCTGGCATCGAAATGGGCGCCGAAAGCAAACGTGATGTCCTCCGTGGGCGCGCCCGGCTTCGCGCACAGGGCGGCGAAACAGGGAATGCCGAGATCGCTGGTGATATCGAGGATCCAGAAGCTACGGCCGCAACCGGCATAGTATTGCGCTACCGCCTGCAGATAGGGCTCGTCGAAGCTGCGCCAGTCGACGCCGGGCCGGACGACACGGTTGTACCACCACAGCGCGGCCGCGTCGCGTTCAACCAATTCGAGAAAACCCTGCAGCACCGCCTCGGCCAGACTGCTGCCCGCGGCGCAGCCATTCGAATCGGCTTTCGCAAAATTGCTGCCATGTTGACGCGCATACCCGTAATAACAATAACTGGTGGGCAGGTAATAGAACTGGTGATGGCTCAGCGACCATAACGGGGTCCAGTCGACCGTCTGCGCCGGGTCGAACGGCTGCGGTATCGCGCCAATCCGCGAGGCCGTCGCATTGATACGCTCCCGGTCCCGATATTGGGCAGCGCTGAACAACATGCAGTCGTTGGGATGGATCGCATTGGGCAAATCGTCAAACGTCGACGCGATGCGCTTTTCGTCGCCCTGGTACATGCCACTGAAGCGCTCGATCGATTCGCACAAGGCGCTGGCCTGGGCCTGGATCAGCGTGGTCCCCTTTCCCCCGGCGCAACTGCGGATGCGCTCCTGCAGGAACGAGGTGCCGCCGTCGATCAGGGAAAAATTATGTTCGGCCGCCACCGACGCCGTTACGCCCTGAGAGTCGCCCTCCTGGACGATGGTCCTGGTCAGGCCGATGATGCCGATGATCGGGCTGATATGGCGCTGCAAGTAATCGCTGACCTCTTGCGCGCTGCGCAGCCGTAGTCCGGCATCGCGGCTGCGCAGCGGCGCGCCGGTGTCGAGCACAGGCGGGCGCGACTGGCGCTCCGCGATCAGTCCGGGGTTGCCGCAGCAGGCGCACTGGGGGCGCCGGACAAGCTCGTGCCGCTCATGCCGGTAGGTCAGCGAATCTATGGTGATCACATGATCCATGCTCGGCACATACGCTGCCCGGCCGGCAGCGTCCTGCAGGGCCAAAAACTTGACGACTTCGGCACAGATGCAGGCGAGGGCCACCTGCGCGGCGCAGGAAAAATGAACTGGACGGGCTGCTTCGCCGTGCGCGCCGGCTGCGTGGAGGCGAAGGTATTGGCTGAGCTTGCGCCGGTATTGAAGGCGATGCTGCATGCAGCGCCAGCAGGCCGTGGCCCCACCGGCCATCAGCGGACCTACCCACATCAGCGCGCCGCTGGGCTTGGCAAGCAGCCACGGCATTTGCCGTTCGTGGTTCAGGCGGTTGATTTGCTCCAGGCGCGGATCGAGGTAATCGTCGACCAGCACGACCTGCATGGCTGGATTGCGGCCGGCCTGCACGCGAATATCCTGTCCCTCCAACGCACGCGTCAAAGCGGGCGTGTCGGCACGCCCCGTCAGGTCCAGCAGCGCCACCGAGGCGCGCTGGTAGCGCGTGTCGAAGGTGCCGGCTTCCTTGCCATCGACGTAGACCCAGGCCAGGTCGCGCGCCTTGGCCGCCTTGAGCACGCCGGCCGGGCCGGCAGG
>CBFGOU010000358.1:0-5313 GCA_965650445.1 uncultured Oxalobacteraceae bacterium
TGTACTCGTGCATCTCGGCCTTGATCCAGTGCATCGCGTACGACACCAGGCGCACGCCCTGGTTCGGATCGAAGCGCTTGACCGCTTTCATCAGGCCGATATTGCCTTCCTGGATCAGGTCGGCGTGCGGCAGGCCGTAGCCCAGATAGCCGCGCGCAATCGATACCACCAGGCGCAGGTGCGACAGCACCAGTTCCTGCGCCGCCGCCAGGTCGTTCTTTTCCTGCAAACGCTTGGCCAGGGAAATTTCTTCTTCCTGGCTCAGCATCGGCAGGCGGTTGACGGCCGAGATGTAGGCATCGATATTGCCCAGATTGCCAGTAAAACCCAGTCCGAGAGCGCGGTTGCCGTTCGGAACCAAAGCGTTGTGTGCGGACAGCGTAGTCATGTATTTCCTCGTAGTGGCAGTGCTGCATTCGTTGATGCCATCGCCCCGGAGGCACGATGGCGCAAAATAAAGCGCTATTTCCGTCTGCAGGCGGTGGGTTGGTTGTGTTCCCCGCCAGCATGTTCGTATATTAGCACTCTCTTGTCACGAGTGCCAATCGCCAGAATATATGGCTTCGATAGCAATCTTTTATTTCCACTTGGAAATTTTCCAGCGCGATGTGCTGACTCTAGTACAGCTGAGAAATCGATTCTTTGACAAAAATCAATTGTCTGCGAGCTTGGTATACGCCAGGGTCAAAATGGGCCGAGGGAGACATGGTAGGACAGGCGTGCCTGCCTTTCCGTTAGCTTACGCACCCAAGGGCGACGCTTGCAAGCGGAAAAGCGGCATTTAAGTTTCAGTTCAGGCGGGCCAGATGGCGGCGCACCGACAGCAGCGCGCCGACCAGGCCGAGCGCGGCGCTGATGGCCAGCAAGGCGGCGCTGCCGAACGGGTCGAGCGGGACCAGCTGGAATTCCGAGGCGTACAGTCGGGCGAATTCGGCAATGGCGGCGTTGAGCGGGCGCAGTCCCAGCGCGACGGCGCCGAGCGCCACCGCGCCGGCGCACAGGCCGAGCAGGGCCCCGGTGTAATAGAAGGGGCGGTGGATGAAATTGTCCGTTGCACCGATCAATTTACTCACGGCGATTTCCTCGCGCTGGGTCAGCACTTGCAGGCGGATGGTATTAAATACCACCGCGACCACCACCATGCCCAGGGTGACGGCCAGCAGCAGCAGTACCAGCCGCAGCACGCCCAGCAGGGCGGCCAGGCGCTTGACCCAGGCTGAATCGACCTGGACCGCGTCCACGTCCGGCAGGGCGCGCAGGCGTTCGGCGATGGCGTCGACCCTGGCGGCATCGCTGGCGCTGCCGATACTGCTGAGCGTCATGACATAGCTGTCGGGCAGCGGATTGTCGCCCAGCGTGCCGAGCACGTCGGCCAGGTCGCTTTTCGCCTTGAGATTGTCGAGGGCGCGTTCGCGCGGCACGAACACGATGCGTGCCTTGGGGTCGCCCAGCGCCGCGCGCAATTGCGGCGCCAGCGCCTGCGCCTGCTCGCGGGTGGCGGTGGGACTCAGGAACAGGCTGATCTCGGGGTCGACCGACATTTGTTCGGACATGGGCCGGACATTGTCGAGCAGGGTCAGGCCGGCGAACGGCAGGGTCAGGGCGATGGCCACGACGACGACATTGAACAGGAAGCTGCCCGGGGTCTTGGCCAGGTGGCCGAGCGCGGAGCCGAGCGCGAAGCGGTGTTGGCGGAACCAGCGGTTCATGCGGGCGCTCCCGTGAGCATGCCGTGATCGAGATGGATCACGCGCGCGGCCTGGTCGAGCACCTGTTCGTCATGGGTCGAGATCAGGCAGGTCACGCCGGCGGCGTGGAAGGCGTGCAGGGCGCCCAGCACCTTGTCGGCGCTGGCGCGGTCGAGATTGGCGGTCGGCTCGTCGGCCAGGATGATCTGCGGGCGGTTGACGATGGCGCGGGCGATGGCCACGCGCTGCTGTTCGCCGCCGGACAGTTCCAGCGGCCGGGCGTTGGCGCGCTCGAGCAGGCCGACCTTGTCGAGCGCGGCGCGGGCGCGCGCTTCGGCCTCCGCCTTGGCCGCGCCCACCACCAGCAGCGGCAGCATGGTGTTGGCCAGGATCGAGCGGTCGGTCAGCAGGCGTTGCTGCTGGAAAATCAGGCCGAGGTTGCGGCGCAGGTAAGGCACGCTGGCGCGGCGCAGTTTGCCGATGTCCTGGCCGTTGACCAGCACGCTGCCCGAAGTCGGCCGTTCCATGGCTGCAATCATTTTCAGCAGCGTCGACTTGCCGGCGCCGGACGGGCCGGCCAGATACACCAGCTCGCCCTTGGCCACGCTGAGCGACACCTCGCGCAGGGCCAGCGCGTCCGGCGAGTATTGTTTCGTGACGGACTGAAATTCAATCATCGGCTCATCCCAGCAAGGCTTCGACGAACTCGTCGGCCTTGAACGGCTGCAAGTCTTCGATTTTTTCGCCCACGCCGATGAAGTACACCGGCACCGGACGGGTGCGTGCGATGGCGGCCAGCACGCCGCCCTTGGCGGTGCCGTCCAGCTTGGTAATCACCAGGCCGGTCAGCTGCAAGGCGTCGTCGAAGGCCTTGACCTGGGCCAGTGCGTTCTGGCCGGTGTTGCCGTCGATCACCAGCACCACTTCGTGGGGCGCGCCGTCCATGCCCTTGCCGACCACGCGCTTGATTTTCTTGAGTTCTTCCATCAGGTGCAGCTGGGTCGGCAGGCGGCCGGCGGTGTCGACCATCACCACGTCCATCTTGCGCGCCCGGCCCGACGACACCGCGTCGAACGCCACGGCGGCCGGGTCGCCCGATTCCTGGGCGATCACGGTGACGTTGTTGCGCTGGCCCCAGACCATCAACTGTTCGCGCGCGGCGGCGCGGAAGGTGTCGCCGGCGGCCAGCAGCACCGACTGGTCGAAGCGCTGCATGTGCTTGGCCAGCTTGCCGATGGTGGTGGTCTTGCCGGCGCCGTTGACGCCCGCGATCATCATCACCAGCGGCTCGTGGCGGCCCAGTTCGAGCGGCTTTTCCAGCGGCCGCAGCATGTCGGTCATGAGCACCTTGAGCGCAGCCTTGACGGCGGCCGCGTCCAGCAGCTTGTCTTCCTTGACCTTGCGGCGCAGGCCGTTAAGCAGGTGTTCGGTCGCATCCATGCCGGCGTCGGCCATCAGCAGGGCCGATTCCAGCTCTTCATATAAGTCGTCGTCGATACGCGCGCCGACGAACAGCAGGCTCAGGTTGGACGAGGTCTTGGACAGGCCGGCCTTCAGGCGCGCCATCCAGGATTTCTTCTGTTCGCCTTCGCTGACCGGGCGCTCGGCCGTTTCGGGCAGCAAGGGCGGCGCTTCCGGCGTCGGCGCGACTGGCGCCGCCACTGGCACCGGCGCGATTGGGGCCGCCACCGGCGCAGGAGCGGCCGGCGGCGCCACCGGCGCCGGCCCAGCGGGCGGCGGCACGAAGGTCGACGTCGTGCCGTAGCGGCGCAGCGGCGCGGGCTCGGCGGGCGCAGGCGCTGGCACAGGGGAAGGCGGTGGCGGTGGCGGCGTGACCGGCTGTGGCTGGACAGCGACCGGTGGCGGAGGCGGTGGTGCTGCCGACGCAGGCGGGGGCGGCGGCGCGGGGGGAATTTCGGGAGCGGGCGGTTTTTTCTTGAAAAAACTAAACATTATGGGTGTGGTGGAGGGCGCTGCATGCAGATGCCGATGGCGGTGGTGCCAGGCACGATAAGTACGGTCGCGCGTATTCTACCAGAGCAGGGTGCGGCGGCGGCGGCGGCTCGCGCCAGCGGACGAACTGCGTGGCTACTCACTGTTGAGCGAGCTTCCCCGTCTCTGAAAAAGATCCGGTCTCTGGACGGCTCGATGCGGTGCCTCAAAAGTTCAGCAAAATGACGCGATATTCGTTGCACTATGTTAACTTTTGTTAATTCTCAGCTGTGCATGGTCTGAAAACGGGTATAAATTAGAGCCGAGTGTTCAACATCGGAGCCCAGCGTGAAAACCCCTGACTATTTCAACTTGCTGATTGCGTCGGAAAAGATGCGCATCAGGGGAGCGGGATGGTTGCGTAGCCTGATCGTGGTGCTGTTCGTGGCCCTGATCGCCTTGTTCTTCACCGCTCCCGTCAACGAAACCCACAGCGCCTACGACAAGCCGCTGCCGATGCCGCCCGGTGTCGAACAGCGCGCCTCGGCCAGCTAGCTGCGCTTCTGCGCCTGCGCCGTCTTCCTGATCGTTTCCAGGGTGGCGCCGGGCGTGATCAGGTTCCCGTCATAGCGTAATTCGATCAGCGCCGGCAGCGACTTCTCGCGCGTGTGGGCGAGCGCGCGCGCCAGCGCCGCGCCGAAAGCCGCGGTGCTCTCGACCACTTCGCCGCTGGCGCCGTAGGCCCTTGCCAGCGCCGCGAAATCCGGGTTGTGCAGGTCGGTGCCCGACACCCGGCCCGGATAGCCGCGCTCCTGATGCATGCGGATGGTGCCGAACATGCCATTGTTAAATACCAGGATGATCACGCCGGCGCCGTACTGCACGGCGGTGGCCAGCTCCTGGCCGTTCATCAGGAATTCGCCGTCGCCGGCAAAGGTCACCACGGTGCGCGCCGGATCGATGATCTTGGCGGCGATCCCCGCCGGGACGCTGTAGCCCATCGCGCCGCTGGTGGGGGCGAGCTGGGTGCGCTTTTGCCCGTACCGGAAGAAGCGGTGCGCCCAGGTGGCGTAGTTGCCGGCGCCGTTGGTGATGATGGTGTCGTGCGGCGCCTGCGCCATCAGCTCCTGCACCAGCTGCCACAGATCGAGCGGGGCGCCGCCATCCTTGAAAATGGGCGGGCATTCCTGCCACGCCGCCAGCTCCGCGCGCGCCTGCGCCACGGTGTCGCGCCACGCGGACGAGTCGACCGGCTCCATCGCGGCCAGCAGCGCGCAGGCCTGGGCGGGGCCGCTGTTGATCATCAGCTCGGCCTGATACACGCTGCCCAGTTCCTCGGCGTCCGCGTGGATATGCACCAGGCGCTGTTTCGGCACCGGCGCCTGCAGCAGGGTGTAGCCGCCGGTGGTCATTTCACCCAGGCGCGGGCCGATGGCGATGACCAGGTCGGCCTCGGCGATACGCGCGGCCAGCCTGGGATTGATGCCGATGCCGACGTCGCCGATGTAGTGCGGATGGTCGTTGTCGAGCAGGTCCTGGAAGCGGAAGGCGCACCCGACCGGCAACGCGTTGGCCTCGGCGAAGCGGCGCAGGTCGGCGCAGGCCTGGTCGGTCCACGCGCCGCCGCCCAGCAGCAGCACCGGACGCTTCGATGCGGCCAGCATGGCGCGCAGGGCGGCGATCTGTTCAAGCG
>CBFGOU010000359.1:0-5286 GCA_965650445.1 uncultured Oxalobacteraceae bacterium
TGTTTATGCTCAGCAGCGCCGACACCATGACCTTCGCCTTCGATGCCACCCCGTTCACCCAGGCCTACACCACGGGCGACCCAAGCACGACGGCAATGGCGCGCGTCACCTGGACCCTGAATATCCTCGACGAACTCGGCAACAGTGTCTTCGTGTTCGCACCCAGCCAGCTCAACGGAATGTCGAATGTCAACCGCGCCGACAATTTTGACGGTCTCACCACCTACGCGCCGGGCACGCTCGGATTCACCGCCACCACATCGCTATTGGCGGCCAATACCAATTACCGCCTGACCATCAGCCAAACCTCGGACGCCAATGCGCTGCAGGACACGGTTGTACCGGAGCCAGCCAGCCTGACACTGTTCAGTCTTGGTCTGTTCGGCGTCGCGGCATTTTTGCGCCGCCGGCGCTAAGGCGCGCGATGTCGACGGTCGGACAACTCCGTGGCCAAGCCGGCATGGCCACGCCAGGGCTCGAACCTGTACCGGTCTGGGCCGCACAGCGGTGTTTACCGGCCAGGATGCGCACTTGGTCATCTTGTCGCGAAAGGCACTTGACCAGCGTCAATGGCGACATGAGTTGAGAAATTGCACTGTTTCCATAGCCATATAATCCAACGAGTGGAGAAGCGCTAAGCTTCCCCTTGCTGTCCGACCAACGGAGATTGCCGCGACATGGAGGACCTAATCAGCCAGATGCTGTTGCTCATCCGGGGCGTCTGGAAATATCGTTGGATCGCCGTCGCGGTGATGTGGCTCGTGGCCGTAGCCGGCTGGACCAAGGTTTTCCTGCTGCCGAACGACTATCAGACCTCGGCCCGGGTGTTTGTCGACACCCAAACCATCCTCAAGCCGCTGTTGGCGAACATGACCAGCGTGCCCAACATCGAACAGCAAGTGTCCATCATGAGCCGCACCCTGCTCAGCCGTCCGAACATCGAGCGCGTCATGCGGATGGTCGACCTGGACGTGCGCGGCCGCACCCCGCGCGAGCACGAAGCCATGGTCGAGAGCCTCATGACCAGCATCAAAATCTCCGGCACCAGCACCAATGACATCTATACCATCAGCTATAGCCAGCACGACCCGCGCCAGGTGCGCGACGTGGTCCAGTCGCTGCTGACCATTTTCGTCGAAGGCAGCTTCAAGGGAAAATCGGGCGATTCCGCCAAGGCCGTGCAATTCATCGACGAGCAGATCAAAAGCTACGAGGAACGCCTCGTCGCCGCCGAAAACAGTGTCAAGGAATTCAAGCTGCGCCATGCCGGGCTGCTCCCGCGCCAAGGCGTCGACTACACCGCGCAGCTGGCCATTGCCGCCGACGCGCTCGGCGCGGCACGTCTGGAACTGGCCGAGGCCGAGCAGTCGCGCGCCGCCATCAAGGCGCAGATCAGCGGCGAACCCAGGCAAGGCGTCAACGTACGCCTGGCGCCTTCCCGCAATCCCGAACTCGACGAGCGCATCGCCGCCGTCAACAAGAACCTGGATGCCCTGTTGATGCAGTTCACCGAACTGCATCCAGACATCGTCGCCGCGCGCCGCCTGTTGGCCCAGCTGGAAGCGCGCAAGCTCGAAGAAAGCAAACTGGAAGATGGCGATCCCGGCCGCCATTACAGCCCCATGCTGCAGCAGCTCAAAGTGGCGCTGACGGAAGCGGACGCAAAAATTGCAGCCATCAAGGTGCGGGTCCAGGAATACGCCGCACGCCACGACCGCCTGCAACAACAGAGCAATGCGGTACCCGAGGTGGAATCCCAGCTGGCTCAGCTCAACCGCGACTACGAGATCAACAAGGTCAACTACGAGCAGCTGATCAGCCGGCGCGAAGCGGCCAAACTGTCTGGACAGCTGAGCACCACCACCGAGATGATGACCTTCAAGATCATCGATCCCCCCTTCCTGCCGATCGCCCCGGTCGGCCCCAATCGCCTGCTGCTCTACAGCGCGGTGATGCTGGCCGCGCTGATCTGCGGCCTGGGCGCCGCGACCGGCATCAGCCAGGCCCGTCCAACCTTTTCCGGTCCCGGCGCGATGCGCGAACTGACCGGCCTGAATGTGCTCGGCACTGTCACGATGAATTGGACACCGGTGGAACAACGCAAGCGCCAGCGCGGCCAGTACCTGTTCGGCCTGGCCTGCGCCATCCTGCTATGCGGGTACGGCGCGACGATGGCTTCGGCCCTTCTGATGAACTAACCCTTGATGGTTCCCGCAGCAGAGGCATTGTATGGACACCAGCACTTCGCCAGACAGCGTGACAGCGCCCCATTACATCGACATCAATCTCGCGCGCCTGCACCAGATGGGCATGGTCACCCACGACGGTGGGCGCACCGCAGCCGCCGAGGACTTCCGCATCATCAAGCGCCCGCTGCTGCGCACCGCGCTGGCGGCAGTGGCCGCCGGAACCCCCAACGGCAACCTGATCGTCGTCACCAGCGCGCTGCCCGGCGAGGGCAAGACCTATTGTGCGATCAACCTGGCCATGAGCATCGCCATGGAAAAGGACCACACCGTGCTGCTGGTCGATGCCGACGTGGCCCGGCCCTCGGTGCTCAAAGTGCTCGGCCTGCCGCCCGCACCGGGCTTGATGGACATCCTGCTAAGCGACGACATGGATGCCTCCGACGTCATCTTGCGCACCAATATTCCCGCCTTAAGCCTGCTGCCGGCCGGACGCAACAACAAACATGCGACCGAACTGCTGGCCAGTCAAGCGATGAGCATGCTGCTGGCCGAGATCGCCAGCCGCTATCCCGACCGAATCGTTATTTTCGATTCACCGCCGCTGTTGCTCACGACCGAAGCCAATGTGCTGGCCGCCCAGATGGGCCAGGTGGTGATGGTGATCGAAGCCGAAACCACCACCCAGCGCGCCGTACGCGAAGCCTTGCGGCGGCTCGACGGCTGCAAACGCGTTGAGCTCATCTGCAACAAGGCGCGCGGTTTCCCAGGCGGCGACTATTACGGTTACTACGATTGACACAGCAACGGCTGGCCGGGCGCCGCACCGGCCAGCCAGAAACCAGTGCGGCCAACCAACCTGTCTCGGAGTCGATGATGACTGCCACCCTTGAACCACCGCGGCTGGTGGTCCATTTGATCCACCAGCTCGATGTCGGAGGCCTGGAAAACGGCCTGATTAACCTGATCAAACACATGCCGCCGGAACGCTACCGGCACGCCATCGTCACCCTGAAAGACTATTCGGCCTACCACGAACATATCCGCGCGCGCGGGGTCGAAATCATCAGCCTGCACAAACGCGAGGGCAAGGATTTCGGCCACTACCTGCGCATGTTCAAGACCTTGCGTGCGCTCCAGCCCGACCTGATCCACACCCGCAATCTGTGCGGCCTGGAAGGCCAGCTGGTGGCGGCGCTGGCCGGCGTCAAGCGGCGCGTGCACGGCGAACACGGGCGCGACATGGCCGACGCCAACGGCAACCGCCTCAAATACCAGCTGCTGCGCCGTCTGCTGCGCCCCCTCATCGGCCACTTCATCGCCGTCAGCGTCGACCTCGAACACTGGCTGATCGACTCCGTCGGCGCCGAACCCGGACGCGTGTCGCAGATTCCCAACGGCGTCGACAGCATCCAGTACCATCCGCGCCTGGGGCCGCCCGCCGCGGTGGGCCCGGACGATTTCATGCAGGACAACGCCTTCGTGGTGGGCAGCGTCGGGCGCATTGACGAACTGATGGACTATCCCGGCCTGGTGGAAGCCTTCCTCCGCCTGATCGCATCGCCGCACCCGGCCCACCAGCGCATGCGCCTGCTGATCGTGGGCGACGGGCCGCGCCGCGCCGACTGCCTCGATCTGCTCACCCGCGCCGGCGCCTCGCACCGCGCCTGGCTGCCCGGAGAACGCAGCGACGTCGCCCAGCTGCTGCGCGCCATGGACGTGTTCGTGCAGCCCTCGCTATCCGACAGCGCCACCAACACCATCCTCGAAGCGATGGCTACCGGCCTGCCGGTGGTTGCTACTGCGGTCGGCGTCAACCCCGTACTGGTGCACTCCGGCTTTACCGGCATCCTGGTGCCGCCGCGCGCCCCGGAACTGATGGCCGCCGCGATTGCCGACTACTGCCGGATTCCCGAGATGGGCGCGCGCCACGGAATGCGCGCGCGCAGCCGCGTGATCGCCCGCCACAGTCTGCCCGAAATGGCCCGCAACTACCTGGCCGTCTACGATGCCTTGACCCGTCCCGACCGACCGCCGTGCACCCGCGGCAGCAGCCCGACCTGATTCGAGTCGCCGAAAGCCACCCATGCAGCTTCCCCTGTCGATACTCATTTACCACCGCGTCGCCGCCCGTCCCGATCCCTTATTCCCCGAGTGCGTCGACGCGCGCCGTTTCGAGCATCACCTGCGCTTGCTGACACGCTGGTTTCGCGTGCTGCCGCTGCAGCTGGCGGTGCGCCAGCTGCGCGAGCGCACCTTGCCCAGCCGCGCCGTCTGCATCACCTTCGACGACGGCTACGCCGACAGCGCCGAAGTGGCGCTGCCGCTGCTGCAGCGTTATGGCGTAAGCGCCACCTTCTTCATCGCCAGTGCTTTTCTCGACGGCGGCAGCCTGTGGAGCGACACCGTGATCGATACGGTGCGCAACGCTCCGGGCGAGCGTCTCAACCTCGGCAAGAGCGGCTTCGGCGTGTACGACATCGCCTGCAGCGGCCGGCGGCGCGCCGTGATCGACATGTTGATCGAAACGCTCAAGGCCCTGCCGCCGGACGAACGCCTGCAGCGCGTCGCCGCCATGGCGCGCCGCACCTGTGGCGGCATGCTGTGTCCCGACCAGTTGCTGGCCCTGCACCGCGCCGGCATGGACATCGGCGCGCACACCGTCAGCCATGCAGTGCTCACCGCCATGTCCAACGCTGATGCGCGCATTGAGATCGCGGCGGGCCGTGCCCGGCTGGAAGAAGTCATTCAGTCGCCGGTCACACTGTTTGCCTATCCGAACGGACGTCCTGGACGCGATTTCGAGCAACGCCATGCGAATATGCTGCGTTCGCAGGGATTCGCTGCCGCGGTCACCACCGCATGGGGCGCCGCACGCGCCAGCACCGACCCGTTCGAGCTGCCGCGCTTTACGCCGTGGGATCGCAGCAGCAGCGGCTTCCTGCTGCGTATGGGCAGCAATCTGCTGAATGCACCGGTTTGATCGCCAGCAGCTCGGTTCCGGTGCCCGCCAGACGTGCCAGCAAACGCTTTGGCGCCAGCCTGCCCACGAGCGTCCACCACGCCCGAGCCAGCGGAGCGCGCCGCGCCAGATCGAAGC
>CBFGOU010000360.1:0-5259 GCA_965650445.1 uncultured Oxalobacteraceae bacterium
CCTCGCGGCACATGGACCTGAACCATGCGCGTCTACCAATTCCGCCACGTGGGCACTGATACTGCTTACTGTCTTCAGCGTTTCCGCCGAAGTCTGCTATCATACTAGGCTTTGCAGTTTTGCGCCAGATTAACTTTCCCATCTGATCTGCTCACTACAGCACCGTATCTCGCTGTTTTATCTCGTTCTCGGCATTACCCCGCCGCGAGAGACCAAAATTATAGCGGAACATTTTGAAATGTCAAAGCGCCAGCGAAGAAACTTTCGTGTGCCTTGAGCACACGCTACGTTAGGCGAATCGCACGGTCCTCCGTTACACTACGCGTATCACCGTGTCAATATTCACTGTGTCAGTTTCCCGGTTGGACATTTCCGTGGTTACTGCCAAAAACAAATCACAGAAAAACATTTGAACCAAATTACACATACCATTCCCAGCCGTGAGGAAATTCTCGGCATCTTCCGCAACGCCGGCGCGCCGATCGATATCGCCGCGCTCGCGCGCACCCTGAAGGTCAAGGCCAGCGCCCTGGAAGTGTTGTCGCGCCGCTTGAACGCGATGGAACGCGACGGCCAGATCCGCGCCGACGCCGCCGGCAAGTATGCGCTGGCCGACCATTCCGGCTTCATCGCCGGCAAGGTCAGCGCCCACCGCGACGGTTTCGGCTTTGTCATCCCCGACGATGCCAGCGACGACCTGTTCCTGTCCGATAAAGAAATGCAGAAAGTGCTGCATGGCGACCGCGTGCTGGCCAAGGTCAGCGGTACCGACCGCCGCGGCCGCCGCGAAGGCACCATCGTCGAAGTCGTCACGCGCGGCAACAGCCATGTGATTGGCCGCCTGCTCAACGAGAACGGCGTCTGGGTGGTGGCACCGGAAGACAAGCGCATCGGCCAGGACATCCTGGTGAGCGGCTCGCCCGGCAAGGCCAAGGCCGGGCAGGTCGTCAGCGTCGAGCTGATCGAGCAGCCCTCGCGCTTCAAGCAGCCGGCCGGCAAGATTGTCGAAGTGCTGGGCGAGCTGGACGATCCCGGCATGGAAATCGAAATCGCCGTGCGCAAGTTCGGCGTGCCGCACCTGTTTTCGGCCGCCGCGCTCAAGAGCGCCGCCAAGCTGCCCGCCGAAGTGCGCGACAGCGACCTGGCCGACCGGGTCGACCTGCGCGACGTGCCGCTGGTCACCATCGACGGCGAGGACGCGCGCGACTTCGACGATGCCGTCTATTGCGAGCCGGTCAAGATCGGCCGCACCAACTGCTACCGCCTGATCGTCGCCATTGCCGACGTCAGCCATTACGTCAAGCCCAATGACGCGCTCGACGCCGACGCGCTCGAACGCAGCACCTCGGTATATTTCCCGCGCCGCGTCATTCCCATGCTGCCGGAAAAGCTGTCGAACGGCCTGTGCTCGCTGAACCCGGCGGTCGACCGTCTGACGCTCGTGTGCGACGCCGTCATCACGCAAAAGGGCGAGATCAAGGCGTACCAGTTCTATCCGGCCGTGATCCACTCGGCCGCGCGCCTGACCTATACCGAAGTGGCCGAAATCCTCGGCAACACCGGCGGTCCGGAAGCGCAGCGCCGTCCGGCCATCGTGCCGCACCTGCTCAATCTGTACGACGTCTTCCACGCGCTGCAGCGTGCCCGCATGGAACGCGGCGCCATCGATTTCGAAACCACCGAAACCTATATCGTCTGCAATGCACTGGGCAAGATCGAAAAGATCATTCCGCGCACCCGCAACGATGCGCACCGCGTGATCGAGGAATGCATGCTGGCGGCCAACGTCTGCGCGGCCGATCTTTTGATCCGCCACAAGCATCCGGGCACCTACCGCATCCATGCGTCGCCGACCAAGGAAAAGCTGAATCAGGTCCGCACCTTCCTGGCCCAAGTCGGCCTGAGCCTGGCCGGCGGCGACAAGCCGACCGCCGGCGATTACGCCGAGCTGATGAAGAAGGTCAAGGAACGGCCGGATGCGTCGCTGCTGCAAACCATGCTGCTGCGCTCCATGCAGCAGGCGGTCTACAGCCCCGACAACATCGGCCACTTCGGCCTGGCCTATGAAGCCTACGCGCACTTCACCAGCCCGATCCGCCGTTATCCCGACTTGCTGACGCACCGCGCCATCAAGGCGATTTTGCTAGGCAAGAAGTACGATCCGAAAGGCATCGATCTAAGCAAGCTCAACACCACCGTGTCGAACGCCACCCGCAAGCAGATGGCCAAGGACAAGGCGGAGGGCAAGCAAAAGAACGAGAAGGACCTGACCATCTGGGACGCGCTCGGTGTGCACTGCTCGGCCAACGAACGCCGCGCCGACGAAGCCTCGCGCGATGTCGAAGCCTGGCTCAAGTGCTACTTCATCAAGGACAAGCTGGGCGAGGAATTCACCGGCGTGGTGTCCGGCGTGACCACCTTCGGCATCTTCGTGCAGCTCGATGCGCTGTTCGTCGAAGGCCTGGTGCACGTGACCGAACTGGGCAGCGATTATTTCCAGTACGACGATGCGCGCCACGAATTGCGCGGCGAGCGCACCGGCAAGCGTTACCAGCTGACCGACCGGGTTACCGTGCAGGTGGCGCGCGTCGATCTGGAAGCGCGCAAGATCGACCTGGTACTGGCAGGCGCGAATGTGCCGGCCGACACCGGCGTGGGCAAGCCCAAGAGCGCCGCCCACAAGGCCCTCGATGCCAAGCCGGCCAAGTCGCGCGGCAAGAGCGCCGAGGCCCCATCGCGCTACCAGCTCGATAGCGGCGACGGGGAAGCGGCGGCGCCGGCCAAGCAGCCGCGTCGCGGCAAGGCTGTCGCCAGCGCCGGCAAAAGCGCGGCGCGCCCGGCCAAGAGCACCTCCAAGACCAGCAAGTCCAGTAGAAACAAGCGTTAAGAAGACATATTAATGAAGAATAAAATGATTTTCGGCTTCCACGCCGTGACCTCGCGTTTGCGTCATGAGGCCGCGTCGGTGGAAGAAATTTTTGTCGACGCCACACGCGACGACCGCCGCATGAAGGATCTGATCGCCAACGCCAAGTCGGCCGGTGTGCGCGTCATGCCGGTCGATTCGGCCCGGCTCGATAAAATCGTCGGCACCCGCCGCCATCAGGGTGTGATCGCCTTTGCCAGCCAGCTGGCACTGGCCCGCAACCTCGACGAGCTGCTCGATGCCATCGATGGCCCGCCGTTGCTGCTGATCCTCGACGGCATTACCGATCCCCACAATCTGGGCGCCTGCCTGCGCGTGGCCGACGGTGTCGGCGCGCACGCGGTCATCGTGCCCAAGGACCGCGCGGTTGGCCTGAACGCCACCGCCGCCAAGGTGGCCAGCGGCGCCGCCGAAACGGTGCCTTACATCACCGTCACCAATCTGGCGCGCACCATGCGCGACCTGAAGGATCGCGGTATCTGGCTGATCGGCACCAGCGACGATGCCGACAAGGGCTTGTACGACGCCGATTTCACCGGCCCCACCGCCCTGGTGATGGGCTCGGAAGGCGAGGGCATGCGCCGCCTGACGCGCGAAACCTGCGATTTGCTGGTCAGCATTCCGATGTTCGGTTCGGTCGAAAGCCTGAACGTCTCGGTCGCATCCGGTGTCTGCCTGTACGAGGCGCGGCGCCAGCGCCTGGCGACGCAATAGCCTGGCACCGCTGCCGGGGGCGGTGGAGTTTGACCGCCCCTAAGCAAGCCCCGTGCGGATACGCTACCATGGCATTCCCGCAACGTACTTCCCGTCCTCTTATGTTTCCCAAACTGCGCGAAGATATCAAGAGCATCATTGAACGCGACCCCGCAGCCCGCAACGCCTGGGAAGTCATCACGTGTTATCCCGGCTTTCAGGCGATCATGATGCACCGCTGGGCGCACGCCTGCTGGATCAACAATTTCAAGTGGATCGGGCGCTTCATCGCCTATGTCGCGCGCATCGTCACGGCCATCGAAATCCACCCCGGCGCCACCATCGGCCGCCGGGTCTTCATCGACCACGGCTTCGGCGTGGTGATCGGTGAAACCGCCGAGGTCGGCGACGACTGCACCATCTATCAGGGCGTGACGCTGGGCGGCACTTCGCTGCACAGCGGCACCAAGCGCCACCCGACCCTGGAGCGTGGCGCCATCATCGGCGCCGGCGCCAAGGTGCTGGGTGCGTTCACGGTAGGCGAATACGCCAAGGTCGGCTCCAACGCCGTGGTCATCAAGCCGGTGCCGGCCGGTGCCACGGCCGTGGGCAATCCGGCCCACATCGTGCAGAAAGATATGTCCTCGCGCAGCGCCACCCTGTTTTCGGCCTACGGCATCAGCCCCAACGGCGAAGACCCGCTCTCGAAAGCGCTGCACGGCCTGATCAACCATGCCGCCCGCCAGGACGAGCAGCTCGAACGCATGATGGCGACCCTGAAAGCGGCCGGCATTGCCTGCCCGCGCATGCCTGAATGTGATAAATTGGATTCGGCCGAACTCAACAAACTGGTCGAATAAAGGACCCCTGCATGACACTAGAATCGACTGGCGGCGCCGACAGCGCCGACCTGCTGGACCCGTTCGAGGTGCGCGTACTGGCCGTGCTGGCCGAAAAAGAAGCCCTCACGCCGGACAACTACCCGATGTCGCTCAACGCGCTCACCAATGGCTGCAACCAGTTGTCCAGCCGTGACCCGGTGATGCAGCTGTCCGACGAAACCGTCCAGGACGTGCTGCAGCGCCTGATGCAGCGCAAGCTGGTCAACGGCATCACCCAGGCCGGCGCACGCGTGACCAAGTACGAACACCGCATGCGCATCAAGTGGTCGCTGGAACAGGACAAGCTGGCCGTGCTGGCGATCCTGATGCTGCGCGGCCTGCAAACGGCCGGCGAGATCCGCAGCCGCAGCGGGCGCCTGCACGATTTCAAATCCGTGGCCGAGGTCGAAACCTGTCTGCAGTTTTTGATCGACAAGTATCCGCCCATCGTGGCCCGCCTGGCCCTGGCGCCCGGCACCAAGGAGCCGCGCTACGGCCACCTGCTCAGCGGCGATGCCGCGCTGGCCCAGCAGGAATCGGCCTTCGGCAACGTGACAGCGCCCGCACAGGGCGGGCGCGTGGCGCAGCTGGAACAGGAAGTGGCCAGCCTGCGCAGCGAGGTCGATGCCCTGAAGGCCCAGTTCGAAGCCTTCAGACAGCAGTTCGACTAAGCCTCAGCCTTCGTCCTTCCAGCGGCGCAGGCGCATGGCGGCGAAGATCATCGCCGCGCCGGCTGCCGCGCCGATCCACATCTCCGGC
>CBFGOU010000361.1:0-5256 GCA_965650445.1 uncultured Oxalobacteraceae bacterium
TCGGAGAACAGCATCACATCGTGCTCGCCATCGGTCAGCGCGGCGCCGATCAGGAAGTCGCCCTCGTCCAGGTCGACCGCGATGATGCCGGCCTTGCGCGGGTTGCTGAAGTCTTTCAGCGGCGTCTTTTTCACGGTACCCAGGCTGGTGGCCATAAACACGTAGTGGTCTTCCGGGAAGGTGCGGTTCACGCCCGACAGCGGCAGCACCACCGTGATCTTCTCGTTTTCCTGCAGCGGGAACATGTTCACGATCGGTTTGCCGCGCGAGTTGCGCGAACCCTGCGGCACTTCCCACACCTTCAGCCAGTACAGGCGGCCGCGATTGGAGAAGCACAGGATGTAGTCGTGCGTGTTGGCGATGAAGAGCTGGTCGATCCAGTCCTCTTCCTTGGTCGCCATGGCCTGCTTGCCGCGTCCGCCGCGCTTCTGCGAGCGGTACTCGCTGATCGGCTGGGCCTTCATGTAGCCGGTGTGCGACAGGGTCACCACCATGTCCTGCGGGGTGATCAGGTCTTCGGTTTCCAGGTCGGAGGCGTTGTGTTCGATGGTCGAACGGCGCGGGTCCTTGCCGTTGGCGGTGTAGTCGTTCAGCACCGCGTTCATTTCATCGACGATGATCGCGGTCACGCGGGCCGGCTTGGCCAGGATGTCCAGCAGATCGGCGATGTGCTCCATGATCTCTTTGTACTCGTTGACGATCTTGTCCTGCTCAAGGCCGGTCAGGCGCTGCAGACGCATCTGCAGGATTTCCTGGGCCTGATCGTCGGACAGCTTGTACAGGCCGTCCTGCTGCATGCCGTAGTGCTTGGGCAGGTGCTCCGGGCGGAAGGCGTCGATGCCGCCGTCGGCGCCTTCGGTGCGCGCCAGCATTTCGCGCACCAGCGACGAATCCCAGGCGCGCGCCATCAGTTCGGTCTTGGCGATCGGCGGCGTGGGCGCGGCCTTGATGATCGCGATGAAGTCGTCGATGTTGGCCAGTGCCACCGCCAGGCCTTCCAGCATGTGGCCGCGTTCGCGCGCCTTGCGCAGTTCGAACACGGTGCGGCGCGTGACCACTTCGCGCCGGTGCGACAGGAAGCACTGCAGCATCTGCTTGAGGTTCAGCAGTTTCGGCTGGCCGTTGACCAGCGCGACCATGTTCATGCCGAAGGTGTCCTGCAACTGGGTCTGCTTGTACAGATTGTTGAGCACCACTTCCGGCACTTCGCCGCGTTTCAATTCGATCACCACGCGCATGCCCGACTTGTCGGACTCGTCGCGGATGTCGCTGATGCCCTCTAACTTCTTGTCGCGCACGTTCTCGGCGATACGCTCGAGCAGCGACTTCTTGTTGACCTGGTAGGGCAGCTCGTCGACGATGATGGCGATCCGGCCGCCATCCTTGCCGTATTCCTCGAAGTGGGTCTTGGCGCGCATGACCACCCGGCCGCGGCCGGTGCGGTAGCCGTCGCGCACGCCCGAGACGCCGTAGATGATGCCGGCGGTCGGGAAGTCCGGCGCCGGAATCAGTTCGATCAGCTCGTCAATGGAGCAGTCCGGGTTGTTCAGCACGTGCAAGGCGCCGCTGATCACTTCGGACAGATTGTGCGGCGGGATGTTGGTCGCCATACCGACCGCGATACCGGACGAGCCGTTGATCAGCAGGTTCGGGATGCGGGTCGGCAGCACCGTCGGCTCTTTTTCCTTGCCGTCGTAGTTGGGCTGGAAGTCGACCGTGTCCTTGTCGATGTCGGCCAGGATTTCGCTGGCGATCTTGTCGAGGCGGCACTCGGTGTAACGCATGGCCGCCGCGCTGTCGCCGTCGATCGAGCCGAAGTTACCCTGCCCGTCGACCAGCGTGTAGCGCAGGGAAAAGTCCTGCGCCATGCGCACCAGCGTGTCGTAGATCGAGGCGTCGCCGTGCGGGTGGTACTTACCCATGGTGTCGCCGACCACGCGCGCGCACTTCACGTACGGACGGTTGTGGACGTAGTTACTCTCGTGCATGGAGAACAGGACACGGCGGTGCACCGGCTTCAAACCGTCGCGAACGTCAGGCAGAGCCCGGCCCACGATCACGCTCATCGCGTAATCGAGGTAGCTCTTGCGCATCTCTTCTTCGAGGGAAATGGGGATTGTTTCTTTTGCGAATTGATCCATTGGCGGGGCGGCTGCTCTCAAGCGATGGTTATGTTAGCTGGTGGAACGACTCTCATCCGGTCCAGGGCTGCTGCGGGCGGCGCGGCCCAGACTGTGGAAGCGCCAGCTTTACAACAGACAAGCGCGCGATTTTAGCACGCGCGCCCTGGGTCCAGTCCATTTCCGCGTTTCCTTGCTTCAGCACCGCGCGTGCAGCGAATAATGAATCGACGCGCGGTCAGTTTCGAATAGCAATTGCTGTGATGCGTTGCACAAAAACAACGAGAATACAGGCAATCGCCCCCTAAAGGATTATTGGCGTTCGTGCTAGACAGACTGGTATGGCAAAATGATCCAAGAGTTAATTGCCTGTTTCGCAATGTCACGAAACTGTCACGGGCAATTGCGAGGTCAAGCTGTTACCATCTTGTCCATGCACGACAAAATTTGCCGTATTTCTGCGGATATCACCCCCCGAAAGGAAAAAAAACATATGAAGAAAATCGTTACGCTCATGCTTGCTGCATCCGCGGTTGCGGGTAGCGCGCTCGCGCAGACCTCCCCGCCGTTCGCGCCAGTCACGACCGACATCGCCGCACCGAAGCCACACAGCGCTTACGTGCAGGATGCACGCGGCGTGATCGCCCGTGATCCGTTTGGCCTGTGCTGGCGCACCGGCTACTGGACGCCGGCCGACGCGGTGCCAGGTTGCGACCTGCCTCTGTGCGTAGCGCCAGCCAAGCTGGAAAACGGCAAATGCGTCGAGCCGCCAGCGCCGGCACCAGTTGCCGCGCCGGCACCGGCCGCACCGGCTCCGGCACCAGCAGCAGCGCCAGTACCGACCTCGGAAAAAGTGAGCTATTCGGCTGACGCCTTCTTCGACTTCGACAAAGCCGTGCTGAAAAAAGAAGGCAAGGCATCGCTGGACGAGCTGGGCGCCAAGCTGAAAGGCATCAACCTGGAAGTGATCATCGCCGTCGGCCACACCGATTCGATCGGTACCGACGCATACAACCAGAAGCTGTCGGTACGCCGCGCTGAAGCCGTGAAAGCCTACCTGCAGTCGAAAGGTATTGAATCGAGCCGTGTCTACACCGAAGGCAAGGGCGAGAAACAGCCAGTAGCGGACAACAAGACCGCCGCCGGCCGCGCCAAGAACCGTCGCGTGGAAATCGAAGTCGTCGGCACCCGCAGCAAATAAGCTGACGCTGGTCTGACCTTGAATGCCGTTCAGCGTGAGCTGAGCGGCATTTTTCTTTTGGTGACGCATTTTTCTCTCCACGCGTCCGCCGAGGCAAGGAATTTGCCGTTATTATTTCGCGTATGAATGCAGACCCTCTAGAAATACAGAAATTCAGCGAACTCGCGCACCGCTGGTGGGACCCCACGTCCGAATTCAAGCCGCTCCACGAAATCAATCCTTTACGCCTTGAATGGATCAACGCCCTTGCTCCGCTGGCTGGTAAAAAAGTCATCGATATCGGCTGCGGCGGCGGGATTCTGAGCGAATCGATGGCGCGCAAAGGCGCCGACGTGACCGGCATCGACCTGTCCGACAAAGCCCTCAAGGTGGCCGACCTGCACGGCCTGGAATCGGGCGTACAGGTGCGCTACAAGAAAATCGCCGCCGAAGACATGGCCGCCGAAGAAGCTGGCCAATACGACATCGTCACCTGCATGGAAATGCTGGAACACGTGCCGGACCCGGGCGCCATCGTCAAAGCCGCGGCCGCCCTCGTCAAACCGGGCGGCCATGTGTTCTTTTCGACCATCAACCGCAATGCCAAGGCCTATCTGTTCGCCGTGGTGGGCGCCGAATACCTGCTGCGCATGCTGCCCAAGGGCACGCATGACTACGCCAAGTTCATTACCCCTGCGGAACTGTCGCAATTTGTCCGCGAAGCAGGGTTGCTGGTCGATAAGCTCAAAGGCATGAGCTACAATCCGCTGACCAAGATTTACTCGCTCAATCAAGACACCGATGTGAACTACATGGTGGCTTGCAGCCGACCGCTTTAATTTCTCCTCGCTACCGATGACTTCCCTGCCCTCTCTGGCGCCGCGCGCCGTCCTGTTCGACCTTGACGGCACCCTGGCCGACACGGCGCCCGATCTGGCGGCGGCGGTCAATCTGCTGCGTACCGAACGCGGCCTGGAGCCGACTCCCTACGCCATCCTGCGGCCGACCGCCTCGGCCGGCGCGCGCGGCATGATCGGCGCGGCCTTCGGGCTCACGCCTGCGGACGAGGGCTACGAAGAACTGCGTCTGCAATGGTTCGCCAACTACCAGGCCGCAATGGCGGTGCACAGCACGCTGTTCGGCGGCGTTGCCGAACTGCTATCGGGCATCAGCCAGGCTGGCATGGCGTGGGGCATCGTGACCAACAAACCGGCGCGCTTCACCGAACCGCTGGTGCCGCTGATCGGGCTGGCGCACGCCGGCTGCATCGTCTCCGGCGACACCACTGGCCACGCCAAACCGCACCCGGCACCCCTGCTTGAAGGCGCACGGAGGCTGGGCGTGGCACCTGAACAATGCTGGTACGTCGGCGACGACCTGCGCGACATCGAAGCCGGGCGGGCCGCCGGCATGATCACCGTGGCATGCGCCTGGGGCTATTGCGGCGCGGTCGAACCCGCCGCCTGGGGGGCCGATTATCTGCTCGACACACCCACCGACCTGCTGGACCTGCTCAGGACGCGGGTTCCGGCTGCTCTGGTTGCCTAGCACCGCACAGCGGTAAAGCGTTTGGGTTACAATGCAGGTTCTGTGGGGGCGACCTGGTTTCGACGTGGGTTGCGAAGCAGCGCAGGGCATACCGAGGGCTGGCTACCTCGTAAATACACCCAGAACATTAATAACTGCAAACGATAACTCGTACGCACTGGCAGCTTAATCGCTGTTAGCTCTAGAACACCTCGTCCCTGGGGTGGGCCGTCAAAAGCTCTAGAGTCATTTACAGGGACTCGTTCTTGGCCGGGTTACTTGGTTAAGAACTAAATAATAGGTAACTCGCCTGTACACAGCGTGCACGTCCGCGTTGTATAGGTTAAATTAAATGGCAGTGCTAAGTATGTAGAACTGTCTGTAGAGTGCTTGCGGACGCGGGTTCGATTCCCGCCGCCTCCACCACCG
>CBFGOU010000362.1:0-5251 GCA_965650445.1 uncultured Oxalobacteraceae bacterium
GGCTGTGGGTGGCGATGAAATGCGTCACCGACATCATCGAGTCTGGCGCCGTGATCGACTTCGACCCGGAGCGCGTGCAGATCGTCACGCCGACCGATTTCACGCTGCCCGAGGGCGGGCTGAACATCCGCTGGCCCGACACCGTACTCGACATGGAAGTGCGGATGAACAGCTACAAGTGGTACGCGGCGCTGGCGTACGCGCGCGCCAACCGGCTCAACCGGATCATCTGGGACAGCCCGCACGCGCGCATCGGCATCATCACCGCCGGCAAATCGTACCTGGACACCCGCCAGGCCCTGGCCGACCTGGGCATCGACGAGCGCACCGCCGCCGACATCGGCATCCGCCTGTACAAGATCGGCATGACCTGGCCGCTCGAAGCCGAAGGCGTGCAGCACTTCGCGCGCGGGCTGGACGAAATCATCGTGGTCGAGGAAAAGCGCCAGATCCTCGAATACGCGCTCAAGGAAGAGCTGTACAACCTGCCCGACAGCCAGCGCCCGCGCGTGGTCGGCAAGTTCGACGACACCGGCGAATGGTCCAACAAGGGCGGGGCGGGGCACGGCGACTGGCTGCTGCCGGCCACCTACGAACTCAATCCTGCGCAGATCGCGCGCGCCATCGCCAGCCGCCTGTCGCACTACTGCGCCGGCCACCCGGTCGAGCAGCGCGTCAAGGAACGCGTGGCCTACCTCGAAGCCAAGGAACTGGTGCTCAAGAACGTCAGCGCCAAGCCCAATGCGCAAACCGACCGCACGCCTTTCTTCTGCTCCGGCTGCCCGCACAATACCTCGACCAAGGTGCCGGAAGGCTCGCGCGCGCTGGCCGGCATCGGCTGCCACTACATGGTGCTGTGGATGGACCGCGAAACCTCGACCTTCACCCACATGGGCGGCGAGGGCGTGACCTGGGTCGGCCAAGCCCCGTTCACCAACGAAAAGCACGTGTTCACCAACCTCGGCGACGGCACCTATTTCCACTCCGGGCTGCTGGCGATCCGCGCGGCGGTCGCGGCCAACGTCAACATCACCTACAAGATCCTGTTCAACGACGCCGTCGCCATGACCGGCGGCCAGGCCTTCGACGGCCCGCTCGATCCCGGCATGATCAGCCGCCAGATCGCCGCCGAGGGTGTCACGCCCATCATCGTCGTCACCGACGACCCCGGCAAATACCCGGACGACTACAAATGGGCCGAAGGCGTCACCGTGCGCCACCGCAGCGAACTGATGGACGTGCAGCGCGAACTGCGCGACCAGCCGGGCGTGTCGGCCATGATCTACGACCAGACCTGCGCGTCCGAAAAGCGCCGCCGCAGGAAGCGCAACGAGTATCCCGATCCGGCCAAGCGCGCCGTCATCAACGAAGCCGTGTGCGAGGGCTGCGGCGACTGCTCGGTGCAGTCGAACTGCCTGTCGGTCGAGCCGCTGGAAACCGAACTGGGGCGCAAGCGCCAGATCAACCAGTCGTCCTGCAACAAGGATTTTTCGTGCGTGACCGGCTTTTGCCCAAGCTTCGTGACGGTGGAAGGCGGCGCGCTCAAAAAGCCGGACAAGCCGGCCACCAGCGCCGCCGCGCCGCCGGTTCTGCCGCAGCCTGAACTGCCGTCCACCGCCCGGCCGTATGGCATTCTGGTGACCGGGATCGGCGGCACCGGCGTGGTCACCATCGGCCAGATCCTGGCGATGGCCGCGCATGTGGAAGGCAAGGGCGCGGTGGTGCTCGACATGAGCGGGCTGGCGCAAAAAGGCGGCCCGGTGATGTCGCACGTGCGCCTGGCCGACCGGCAGTCCGACCTGCACTCCACCCGCGTGGGCACCGGCAGCGCCGACCTGGTGATCGGCTGCGACCTGATCGTCACCGCCAGCCGCGATGCGCTCACCCGCATGGGCGAAGGGCGCACCTGGGCCGCGATCAACTCGACCGGCACCTCGACAGCGGCATTCGTCAAGAATCCGGACTGGCAGTTCCCTGGCGATGCGTCGCAGACGGAGATCGTCAAGGCCTGCGGCAGCGGACGCGTGGACTTCGTCGACGCCGGCAAGATCGCCACCGATCTGATGGGCGACTCCATCGCCACCAATATGTTCATGCTCGGCTACGCCTGGCAGAAAGGCCGTGTGCCGCTGTCGGAAGCGGCGATCATGAAGGCGATCGAATTGAACGGCGTGTCGGTCAACTTCAACAAGGCGGCCTTCACGTGGGGCCGTGGGGCCGCGCACGACCTGGCCTCGGTGGTGCGCCTGACCACCCCGGGGAAGGTGATCGAATTCAAGCGCGCGCAGTCGTTCGATGACATCGTCAAGCGCCGCGTGGAACTGCTGACGGCGTACCAGAACGAAGCCTACGCCGCCCAGTACCGCGGCTTTGTCGAACAGGTGCGCACGGCCGAGGCCAAGCTGGGGCAGGGCACGCGCCTGTCGGAAGCGGTGGCGCGCTATCTCTACAAGCTGATGGCCTACAAGGACGAATACGAAGTGGCGCGCCTGTACACCGATGCTGCCTTCAAGGAGAAAATCGCCGGCATGTTCGAGGGCGGCATCACGCTCAAGTTCCATCTGGCGCCGCCGCTGCTGGCCAGGCGCGACAAGGACGGGCACCTGGTCAAGCAGGAGTTCGGCCCGTGGATGATGAAGGCGTTCGGCGTGCTGGCCAGGCTGAAGGGCCTGCGCGGCACCGCGCTCGACATCTTCGGCTACACGGCTGAACGCAGGATGGAGCGGGCGCTGGTCAAGGAGTACCGCGACACCGTCGCCGGACTGCTGCCGCGGCTGACGGCGGACAATCTGGCGCAGGCCGTTGCCATCGCCAGCATCCCGGAAGGCATCCGCGGTTATGGTCACGTGAAGGAGCGCCATCTGAAGGCGGCCAAGCAGAAAGAAGCATCGCTGCTCGCTTCGTTCGGCGAACCGGCGGTACTCGCGAAGGCGGGTGCCCACACCTAGCACGCGCGCCCGCCCGCTACTGTACTATGTCGCGTGTTCCCGCCTTCGCGCGAACGCCGACCATACAAGGAACGTGATGAACACCGCCAAAGGCACCTTCGACGTCAAACTCCAGCCACCTCCGCGCGGCGAAGGCGGGGGCCGCCTGGCGGTCGGCCGCATGCTGATCGACAAGCAGTTCAGCGGCGACTTCACCGGCGTTGGGCAGGGCGAGATGCTCTCGGCCGGCAACCCAGCCGCCGGCTCGGCCGCCTACGTCGCCATCGATCACATCACCGGCACCATCGGCGACAAGCACGGCAGCTTCGCGCTGCAGCACGTGGGCGTGCTCGATCAGGGCGACAGCAGGCTCTCCATCGTCATCGTGCCCGGCTCGGGCACTGGCGACTTTGCCGGCATCAAGGGTGAACTCAAGCTCGACATCGTCGGCGGCGCGCACCACTACACGCTCGAATACACCCTGCCGTAACGCCGCACCGCTCCGGGCATGGCAAACAAGGCAATATGGAGACGCATATAATTTCCGTTCCTGTATTTGTCTGGATGTCGCATGCCGCTTCGTTCCGTCCTCCTGCCGCGCCGCGAAAGCACGCTGGCGCCAGGCTCGCTGGAATCGCACCAGCGCCTGACGGTGCAGGGCAAGTGGAGCGCCGAAGCGCGCACGCTGGGCAAAGGCGCGCTGTTCGTGCCGATCGCCCAGCCCAAGGCGCGCCTGGTGATGGCACTGCTCGAGCCAACCGCGCCCGACTCGCGGGTGGAAATGCGCTGGAACGGCCTAGCGCAGCGTTTCTACAAGAGGAATATGGCTGGGACCTATACCGCCTTGGGACGCGGTCCATTTCACAAACGTCGGCGGAATGCCAGTGGCAAACGGTACCGACTGAAGAAAGGTTCTCGCACATTTAATTCGCACGGTCCATGATTGGCCACCAGCATGCCCGGCCTGCGCGCCACGATCGGGTTCGTGTCCATGCACGTGCCATGGTATGCCTTCGGTATCGATCCAATCAAATTTGAACCCGTATTGGGTGCGTGGTTCCGCAACAAACGTATTTCTGACCCCATGCGGTATCAGCGAAAGCAACTCATTACACTTTTCACCAGCATATATGCGCCCGTTAAAGAGCAGTGCTTCAAATTCGCTCTTTGTTGCCCTTGTTG
Organism: uncultured Oxalobacteraceae bacterium; assembly: GCA_965650445.1. GTDB lineage: Bacteria > Pseudomonadota > Gammaproteobacteria > Burkholderiales > Burkholderiaceae_D > Telluria_A. Next base: position 4,110 of record CBFGOU010000362.1, read on the forward strand.
GCCGCGGCAATCCCGCCGAAACCCATTGATCGACGCCAAAAAGTGCGGCCAGTCCAATTGCCTCATTCATATGAGTCTCCAGGCTATAGTAAGAAATATCATCATATTGATTTCCCAACTGTTCGCAATCGAAATTGCATATCCTGTACTTGCAGAGCCCTTGGCACCGCGCCGTACTGCTGGGAAGTGATCGGCCAGCGCCGCGAGCATTTTCCCCTGAACTTTGGGCCAGTCGTATCGAGTCACCATTGTCGACAAGTAGACGTACAATTAAGCTTGAAAGATGCTTAACGTTACGACGGTCCAACCAGGGGAGAACCGCATGTGTTTACATCCGCACCACCACCATCGTCCGCATTCGATTTTCTGCATCATCCCGCCGCATATTCTTGTCAATATTGCCAAGAACGGCTCGCCGCAGCAGCGTGCGCGCGCGCTGGACACGCTGTCGGCCGACTCCTCGGTGCGCCAGTTCCGCGCCACCGTGGCCACCGCCCGCGCGTTCAGCCCACAGCGGGCCAACGCCATGCCGGGCACCCAGCCCACTTTGCAGCGCACCGTCTACAGCGCCACACATGAAGAAACCCTGCCCGGCAACGTGGTTCGGCTGGAGGGCGCGCCCGCTGCCGACGACCTGGCCGTCAATGAAGCCTACGACGGCCTGGGCGCCACCTTCGATTTCTTCCTGAAGGAACTGCAGCGCAACTCGATCGACAATGCCGGCATGCCGCTGCTGGCCACCGTGCACTTCGGCCAGGACTATGACAACGCCTTCTGGAACGGCCAGCAGATGGTGTTCGGCGACGGCGACACCACGCTGTTCAACCGTTTCACCATTTCGCTCGACGTGATCGGCCACGAGCTGACCCATGGCGTGACCGAATTCGAGTCCGGGCTGGCCTATCAGGGCCAGTCGGGCGCGCTGAACGAGTCCATTTCCGACGTGTTCGGTTCGCTGATCAAGCAATACGCCTTGCAGCAAAGTGCCGAGCAGGCCGACTGGCTGATCGGCGCCGAGCTGCTGGTGCCGGGGCCGGGACGCACCGCGCTGCGCTCGATGAAAGCGCCGGGCACCGCCTACGACGACGCGGTGCTGGGCAAGGACCCGCAGCCGGCGCACATGAAGCAGTTCGTGCACACGG